>PABN01000035.1 GCA_002699555.1 Dehalococcoidia bacterium | reverse complement strand
TTGCAGGAAGTCCAGCTTTGACATACTGGATTGCTTGCCCACCAGTTAGAGCACCCAGTGCATGCACATAATCCATTTCGTGTAGTCGCTCCCAGAGCAATTTTGCTCCATGTTCTGCCAGGGAATACTGGGGGAGTATGGATCCTCGTAGGCGCACAACATCTTCTGCTGAATAGTCTCGTTTGATTCCATTCCAACGTTCGTTGTTAGCCCAATCTTGTTCAAGATATTCCACCTGCTTCTTGAAACTTTCTTTCATTGTTACCTTTCTGGTTAAATGTGACGGCTATTAGTCAATAATTTTGTAAGCCGGCAAGGTTAAGAAATCTACAAATTCATCTGCTAAAGCTACTTCTTCAAAAACTTTTTTCGCTTGATCAAAAGGAAAAGTATTGAATTGTTCTGTCCCCATGTCTTCTTCTATAGCAGCTATTTGTTGTTCGATAATGTTTTTAACTAGGTCAGTGGTCACAGTTTCACCAGTATCTAATTCTTTATCATGGTGAACCCATTGCCATACTTGCGCTCTGCTTATTTCCGCGGTGGCTGCATCTTCCATTAGATTGTTTATTGCAGCGGCACCGGTGCCAGCTAACCATGAGGCAATGTAACGAAGACCTATATCCACGTTAATTCTTAATCCTTCTAGAGTGATAGCTCCACCTGTTTGATTGATTGATAGCAGGTCTTCAGCTGAAACTGAAACATCATCTCGAAGTCGGTCAATTTGGTTGGGTTTGTTTTGAAGAACTTTGTCAAATTCCTCAACTGCTATTTCGACAAGATCAGGGTGAGCTACCCATGTCCCGTCACAGCCATCAGCTGCTTCACGACTCTTATCTGCTGAGACTTTTTTGAGGGCTTCCTCTGTGACTTCAGGATCTCTGCGGTTTGGTATAAATGCACTCATGCCACCAATTGCATGTGCACCTCTTTTATGACATGTGGCCACCATGAGTTCTGTGTAAGCACGCATGAAAGGAACTGTCATGGTGACATCGGAACGGTCTGGCAACACGAAAGTTTCGTCTGAAGCGAACTTTTTAGCAACACTGAATATGTAATCCCATCTTCCCGCGTTTAGACCGGCAGAATGATCTTTAAGTTCATACAATATTTCATCCATTTCGAAGGCGGCGAGAATTGTTTCGATGAGCACTGTTGCCCTGATGGAGCCATGTGGTATGCCAAGAGTTTCCTGAGCGTAGCAAAACACTTTGTTCCAAAGGCGTGCTTCTTTGTGGCTTTCAAGTTTTGGCAAGTAGAAAAATGGTCCCGTGCCGCGTTGGATTGAGTTTTGTGCGTTATGAAATATAACGAGTCCAAAATCGATCAAACTGGCTGGTGCTGACTCTCCGTCTATCACAACGTTCTTTTCTGAAAGGTGCCACCCTCTAGGTCTTATAAAAAGTGTTGCTATCTCATCGTTTAGTCGGTATTTCTTGGTTTCTGTTTCGAGGGCGAGTTCACGGCGAAAAGCGTCACGTATGTTTATCTGACCTTCCAGAACGTTGTTCCAGGTGGGGGTAGAAGAATCTTCACAGTCGGCCATAAATATCTTTGCACCTGAATTAAGTGCGTTGATCATCATTTTTCGTTCCGTTGGTCCTGTAATTTCAACTCGGCGATCGGCAATATCTTCAGGAGGGGGAGACACTTTCCAATCTCCCTCGCGAACTGTTTTAGTTTCTTCTAAGAAGTCCGGCCTTACACCAGATTCAAAATCTTTTTGTCTTACCTTTCGCGCTTCGAGGAGTTCGTTTCGTTCGTCTCGAAATTTTCTCACGAGATTAGCGATGAATTCTGTTGCCTCTGGTGTAAAAACTTGATCGCGGCGCGGGTGCTCAGTGATTTGAATTTCAGACATAGGTATTGACTCTACAAATAAGTTGCCCATGAAAGGCGGTATTTCAGTCTTTTATGATGCCTTCATTTTTAGAAATTTTCTCATTCACATAAGCTACGTATTGAGACATGTCTAACTCTTTTCCATCCCAGATAATTCCGGTATGGGTTACGAAACGATCAGTTTTCCATACATGAAGTTGGAATCCTGGAGGCTCATCTACAGCCGAGCCATTTTTGGGATTTAGATCGAGCTTCAATTGGTTGCCGGTTGATGGACATACAGAGATCATCGTAGAAGCAAAAGATGTTTGAATAGGCCTATGCAAGTGGCCTGCTACTACTAACTTAACCTGAGGGTTATTTCTGATTATCCCTTCCAGACGATCAGCAGATTTTAAGCCCGAAAGGTCCATAAAATTAATCCCAGTTTCAAATGGTGGAAAGTGTGTGAAAATTAGCGTTGGTTTGTCTTTCTCTTGTGAAAGAACATTTGAGAGCCAGAGCTCATGATCTTCACTGAAGAGGGCATCATGTTGGCCTGGTAGTGAAGTATCTAAAGCTACCAACCTTATGGGGAAGTCATCTATTACGTAACTGCAGTGATTTTCGGGTATTTCATCAGGAAGTTTTGAAGAAAAGGCATTAAGAAATTCTGAATAAACATCGTGGTTGCCGGGAAGGGGTAATAGAGGAGCATTTAGAGGTAAAAGGATTTCGAGTAGTTGAGAGTATTGTTCTTTGGTCCCGTCATCGGTTAAATCTCCGGTAGCTAGTACAACGTCTGGTTGAGGGTCTAGAGCATTTAAAAGATGGATCGCCTTTTCTAAAGTTTTTGACGTATCTACGAGTTCGCCGAACATTCCTAGATGATCACGGATATGGAGATCAGATATTTGAGCAATTAGCACAAGGTGATGTTAGATCGGAGGTGGCAAAAAAAACAAAATTTTTTGAATATCGAGATTTATTTACCTGTGTTTATTGTGTGTTTTGTGAACATACAGATATAAGGCTGCGTAGATCAAAGTGTTCTTTTGAGCGGGTGAGGAGAATCGAACTCCCATCATCAGCTTGGAAGGCTGAGGTTCTAGCCGTTGAACTACACCCGCAGTCAGTATCGATGGTAGCGCTCAGAGGCTCCTCTGAGGTGCAAATTAGAGAGAATCATGATGTTTAGAGAAGCAACTGTGGCGATACACTCTCATGTCTGTGGATTCAAAAATAACAACTCAAGATGACGACAAAGTTAAATTAAGTGTCGTAATAGAAGATGAAGAATTCGACCGTGAAGTTGGCGAGGCTTTAAAGCGAATTTCTAAAAATATAAAGCTGCCTGGCTTCCGACCGGGGAAAATACCAAGAAAGGTAATTGAAGCCCGACTCGGACCTGCAGCAGGTAGACAAGATGCCCTTGAGTATTCACTCCCGACTTACTATGGAAGAGCTTTGATTGAAAACGAAGTTGACGCTATAGGCCCACCAGAGATTGAAATCACGAGTGACATTAGCCATGGTTCTGTTACATTCGATGCAACTGTCCCGATTCGGCCAAAACCTTCTATAAGTGGACATGGATCCCTAGAGATTGAGGTTCCTTCACCAGAAGTAACTGAAGAAGAATTCCAAAATCAACTTGATTCGATGAGAAAACATTTGGCAACGCTTGAAGAAGCTGAAAAACCTGCTGAAGAAGGCGACCTTGTAACAATCGATATAGAGGGAACACAAGACGGCGAACCAGTGCCTGGGCTTAGCGCTACTGAGTATCTTTACGAAGTTGGTAGCGGAACAGTTTTGCCTGAAGTTGATGAGTATTTGACTGGGAGCTCAGAAGGAGACCACCTTGAGTTTGATGCAAAAAACCCCACAGAAGAAGAAAGTTCATTTTCCATAGATATCAAAGTTGGACAAGTGCAGATACGTATTTTGCCTGAGGTGGACAATGATTTTGCTTCTCAAGTATCCGAATTTGAAACGGCGGATGAGTTGATGGCCGACCTTAGACATCGGATGAATGAAACAAAATGTGAACAGGTTGGAATGCTAGCTCGTGACCTCATAGCGAAAGCAATAGGTGATCTAATTGAAATCGAACTTCCAGAAGAATTAATAGAAAGCGAGATAGATCGAAGAATTAGAGATTTAGAAATGAGACTTAATTCGCAAGGTCTCGAACTCGACAAATATCTAGAAGCAACCGGTGGTGAAATTGAAGCGATAAGAGAAGATTTTCGTGAAACTGCAGAAGTCTCAGCTCGCATCGATTTAGGTCTACGTTCTGTTGCTCATGTTGAATATTTAGATGAAGAGGAAGAAGCTTTCGAGAACTATTTAGAAAAGATGGCGACACAAATGCAGATGAAGGCAGAAGAATTGCATGATGCTTTGAAACAGTCTGGAAGATTAATTGATGTTCGTGCAGATATAGCAAAAGAAGCGGCCTTGCAATGGATTTTTGATCGAGTAAAACTCTTAGATGAGGATGGAAATCAAGTCGATTCAGCGATTTTGGAGGTTAAAGAGCCAGATATCCCTGACATGACTCCAAAAATAAGCGAAAATGATGATGTAAGTGCGGACGATCTGAGTGAAGATGATTTGATGGATGATCAAATTGTCGACCAAGAAAACAATGACGGAGATGATGAATTATGACTCTTGCTGACTTAAGCATCAGTAATTATCTAGTTCCAACGGTTGTTGAACAGACAAATCGTGGGGAAAGAGCTTTTGATCTCTATTCGCGTCTTTTGAAAGAGAACATTATTTTTCTTGGCACACCTATAGATGATGCAGTAGCAAATTTGGTGTGTGCACAACTTTTACACTTAGAGTCAGAAAACCCAGATCGTGATATAAGCCTTTACATAAATTCCCCTGGAGGTGATATAAATGCACTCTTTGCTATTTATGACACCATGCAGTACATAAAACCTGACATAACAACAATATGTTTCGGTCAGGCAGCCTCTGCCGCAGCGGTGCTACTTGCAGCTGGTTCTAAAGGTAAGAGATTAGCTCTTCCTCATGCCCGAGTTCTTATCCATCAGCCTTATGCCGGTGCTGAAGGGCAAGTGTCTGACATAGAACTAGCGTCAAGAGAAATTCAAAGATTAAAAGTTCAATTAGAGGAAGTTTTAGCTAAACACACTGGTCAGTCAACAGAAAAAATTCATGACGATACGGATCGTGATTTTGTAATGACCGCATCTGAAGCAGTGGAGTATGGAATAATTGATGAAGTAATTGATTCAAGAAATTTTGCGGATAATAGTGGACCTATCTCGGCAGTTACCTGATCGTGATAGTAGACAAGAGACTGTAGGAAAGGCGATTTAAAATGGCCAAGTTTGGAGAAGGCGGAGAACTCCTAAAGTGTTCATTTTGTGGAAAGACGCAAAAGCAGGTAAAGAAATTAATCGCTGGTCCTGGAGTTTATATATGTGACGAGTGTATTGATCTTTGCAATGAAATAATTGAAGAAGAGCTTTCGGAAACCTCTGATTTCACACTCACAGAGTTGCCTAATCCTCGTGAAATATTTTCTTTTCTCGACGAATATATTGTTGGGCAATCACAGGCTAAGAAAATACTTTCTGTTGCTGTTTACAACCACTACAAGAGGATAAAAACTGCAAACGTTTCAGTAGAAGATGTTGAAGTAGGGAAATCTAACATTCTTCTTATAGGTCCGACTGGATGTGGTAAAACTCTAATGGCGCAAACACTCGCACGAATGTTGAACGTCCCATTCGCTATTGCGGATGCTACAGCTTTAACAGAAGCTGGTTATGTGGGTGAAGATGTAGAAAATATCCTTCTCAAACTTATTCAGGCAGCGGACTACGACATTAAAAAAGCTGAAACAGGAATAATCTATATTGATGAGGTAGACAAAGTAGCCCGGAAGAGCGAAAACCCTTCAATAACAAGAGATGTTTCAGGTGAAGGCGTTCAGCAGGCTCTGTTGAAGATTTTAGAAGGTACTAAAGCTGCGGTACCGCCACAAGGTGGAAGAAAGCACCCTCATCAAGAATTCCTTCAGATTGATACAACAAATATTTTGTTTATTTGTGGTGGTGCTTTTGCGGGACTTGAAGAAACAATAGAAGCGCGTCTAGGAGGTGCTGGTGTTGGTTTCGGTGCTGATATACGTTCCGCTCAAGAGAAAGACTTAGGGACACTTTTTTCAGGAGTGCTACCTGAGGATTTAGTCAAGTTTGGTTTGATACCTGAATTTATTGGACGATTGCCAGTGGTAGCTACAGTATCTCAGCTTGATGTAGAAGCTTTGAAGAAGATTTTGACTGAACCTAGAAATGCTTTGATCAAACAGTACGAGAAAATTTTCGAGTTTGAAGATATTGAGCTTGAGGTGACAGACGAGGCTTTGAATGCTATTTCCGAGCAGGCTCTTGAAAGAGGGACTGGCGCTCGAGGTTTGAGGGCGATACTTGAAGAAGTCTTGCTTGACTCTATGTATGAATTACCTGGTGACAAAACAGCGGGCCGAGTTGTTGTGGATAATGAAACAGTTCTCCAGCGAACACTTCCAAAAATTGAACCAAGAGACCAAGAGCAGACGGATCGCGCCGCTTCTTAAGTTCACTGGCAATATCCTACAGACGTATGAATTTTAATGAATCTTTGCGCTTCTTGGATCGCTTTATAAACAGAGAAGCAACTGCGGGGCGTATTCACGGTTTGAGTTTGGCTGCGATGTCACAACTAATGGAGTGCATGGGTGCGCCTCATAAGGATTTACGGGCTATTCATGTAACTGGAACAAATGGAAAAGGTTCTGTTGTGAGTATGACTGAGTCACTACTTTCTTCAAAAGGATTACGCGTCGGATCGTACATGAGTCCACATGTTGACAGTATTAGAGAGCGGTTTACTCTTACAGGGTCACAGATAACCGAAGAAATATTTGCGGAAATAATTTTTCATGTCTCTCAATATGTGGAGAGTCATGAATTGGAACCTAGCTATTTTGAACTACTGACTGCAGCTGCGATTCTCCTGTTCAGTAATGAAGGTGTTGATGCGGCTGTTGTGGAGGTTGGAATACTTGGTCGCTTTGATGCAACTAATGTCCTCGAGGGAGAAGTTGCTGTAATAACAAATATCGGAAAAGACCATACCGATGGATCAGAGGGTTGGAGGAGGTCCATTGCGGCGGAAAAAGCTGGAATCATTGTTGAAAATAGACCTTTATTGTTGGGTAATCCAGAAGAAGATGTAGTTGATCTGTTTTTATTGGAGAAACCTGAACCACTATTTCAATACGGAAAGGATTTCTTCGTAGAGAGCTCCCTTTCTGCAGTCGGCGGGCAAGTGATTAATATTAAGAGCATTTTCGGTGAGTATGAAGAAATATTTTTACCTCTATATGGAAAACGTCAAGCTCAAAACGCGGCACTTTCATTAGCTACCGCTGAAGTCTTTTTAGAAGGCTCCCTGCCAGAAGAAGTCGTTGAAGATGCTTTCGGGGGATTGTTAATTCCCGGTCGCTTAGAAGTTTTATCTCGTAGACCTTTAGTTCTTGTAGATGGAGCACATAATAAAGATTCCGCTAATCATCTAGCGGAGACTATTAATGACGTTTTCCCAGAGAGTCGAAGAATTTTGCTCCTAGGAGCGTTGGAACCTCATTCCCCAGAAGAGATATTTTCAGAACTTAAAGCCATTTCCCCCGAGATCGTAATCGTTCATGAAGCACCTTCGCCACGAGCAATTGATCCCAACAAATTAGAAGAGGTTGCGAGAAGACTTGGATTGGATGTGGAGAGGGCGGAGAATCCGTACGAAGCGGCTCTAAAGGCACTGCGAATAGGTGGTGAAGAAGACCTGATAGTTTCTGCGGGCTCTTTTTACAATATTTCCGAAGTACGACGAGCTGTGGAGGATTTTCAACCTACATTGTCGGAAATCTGAAGAGACTGCAATTAAGTTTCTATCTAGGTCGTAGCATGTTCTCATGAGTAGAACTTTTGTAATGTGTAAACCAGATGCGGTTGAGAGGAAGCTGGTCGGTGAGATAATCCGCCGCCTCGAAGAGGCTGACTTAACTATTGTCGCCGCTGAGTTAAGAAAACTTAACCCTGAACTTCTATCGCTTCATTATGAAGAACATGTGGGTAAACCTTTTTATGATGAGTTGGTGACTTTTATGTCTCGCTCACCTTCGATGCTGATGGTTTTAGAGAGCGAAGGTGAAACATTTGCAGTTGCTCGACAATTGATGGGAGCTACAGACCCAGCTCAGGCGGAAGCAGGAACTATAAGAGGTGATCTAGGAACCGAGATGCCTGAAAATCTTATACATGGTTCTGATTCTGAAGAGTCTGCAAAACGTGAAATAGGTATCTTTTTTCCAGAACTTTAAATCACGCTCTGGGTGGTTATCTATGCGCTTAGAGTGGTAAAAAGGTTTTAGTTCGGCTAACGTCAAGAGACAGTTATGTACTTAACTGTAAGTATCGAGAACAAAAGTTTAAATTCTTAAAGACCAAGAATCAGGAAAGTAAATGGCAGTGAACCCTCAGATTGAACAGGTAAGCAGCGCCACATTTTTCGGTGGTCGTGATATTGCTGTCGATTTAGGCACAGCAAATACGCTTGTGTATGTACGAGGAGATGGAATCGTTCTGGACCATCCATCTGTAGTGGCAATAGATATTCGTGACGGGACCGTTTTATCTGTAGGGGCTGATGCTAAGAGAATGATAGGTCGCACTCCAGGGCATATACAGGCAATTCGCCCATTAGAAGATGGAGTGATTGCTGACTTTGATGTTTGCGAAAAAATGCTCAGGTATTTTATCCAGCAAGTTCATAGTCGAAGGTGGGCTAAACCAAGAATGGTTATCTGTGTTCCTTCAGGAGTTACAGGAGTGGAGAGAAGGGCTGTTCAGGAGGCCGCTGAACATGCTGGGGCGAGGTCACCTGCATACATAATCGAAGAACCAATGGCAGCAGCGATCGGAGCGGGCTTACCTATTGCTGAACCAACGGGCAGCATGGTTGTTGATATCGGTGGAGGAACGACAGAAGTAGCGATGATTTCATTGGGGGGTATTGTGGCTAATCAATCCATACGAATAGCCGGAAATGAACTCGATGAAGCAATTATTCAGCATCTAAAACAAGAGCACGGTGTAGCTATTGGGGTTAGAACAGCAGAAAACATAAAAATGAAACTTGGTTCTGCTTATCCACTTGAAAAAGAGTTGATAGCCGAAGTGAACGCAAGCGACTTAACTACTGGGTTACCTAGAACAGTCAATTTCACAACTTCTGAAATTCGAGAAGCAATGGCATTTCCTTTAATGGCAATAATTGATGCGATCAAAGTTACTTTGGATTCAACTCCACCTGAACTGGCGGCTGATGTAATGGAAAGAGGAGTAGTACTTACAGGGGGCGGTGCTTTACTCGTCGGACTTGTCGAGAGACTCATAGAAGAAATAGGAATGAAGGTCCTGATGGCACCCGACCCATTAAACTCAGTGGTTCTAGGAGCTGGAAAAGCATTAGAAGAGATTGACCGTTTCGGAACCATTTTCTTCGGCAGTAATCAGGATTAATACCCGTGCCCAATAGGTCAAGTGACAGGCCGAGGGTGGTTTTACTCGTTTTAATGGCGGCAGCTTTAACTTTATTGACTGTTCAGTTTAGGGATTTTCTTCCGGTAGATAATTTTCAACAAGGTTTTCGTGATGTAATTAGCCCATTTCGCAAAGTTGTAGATAGAGCAACTGATCCTTTTCAGACAGTTTGGAAAGGAATTTTTAATTATGACGAATTAAGCGATGAAAATGAACGCTTACAGATGGAAATAGCACGAATGCGAGGAGAGGAACTCAGAGATGAAGCTGATCGTGAACTTCTGGAAAGACTATTAGGGGAAGTGGACATAGA
>PABN01000034.1 GCA_002699555.1 Dehalococcoidia bacterium | reverse complement strand
ATTGATTTGCATTATTTTTCACCATTGAGCAAATTGAGGGTTCGTGAAGCAAGAGTTTTCGTTAGATGTGTTCTGTATTCTGAATCGCCTCGGAAATCACTAGACGGTTGCAATGAAGCTGTCGGGTTCTCTGGATCTACAAGAACCGGAGTTGAAGCAACTCCAGTGACTGCCATCCTGTAACCATTCTTGCAATGTCTCAAAGCAACCGAAACAATAGGAGTGTCTGTCGGGGTTCTTCCTGTTGCCTCTAACACGCATTCTCCATCAGTATCTAACTCAATCGATAAGATTAGTTGTGCTCCGTGGCTATTTGGCTCACTTAGCATCTCGTGAAGAGGAACATTCGATTCCCCTTCAGAATTTAGCACTTTGATTTCAGCGTCATGAACTAAGAGGCTCGCTATTAATTGACTGTCAGAATCGCCACTAGCTATTGTGCCTCCAATGGTTGCCAGAGTTCTTAAAGTGCTAGGCAACTCAGAGCGTGAAGATGCTTGGAGCAGGTCTGGGCAATCGGGATTTTTCATAATTTCATCGAGTGTCGTCATGGAACCGATTGTCAATTTCTCGTTGGAGCGATTGATGCCTTTCAGAGCGAGATCTTGAAGGTCTACAAAATGAAGTGGTTCTCTATCTTCACTAGCATTTAAGAGAGTTCCTCCAGCTAAAGGAACGTGTTTGTCTTTAGAAATAAGACTTATCGCTTCTTCGAGATTAGTAGGTCTCTGGTATGAGATTATTTTGGCCATTAAATCTGTTCCGATTCTTAAATATAAAGTTTGCTCCAAGAAGAAATTATCAGGAACTTAACGGTTCTCAACGCCAAAAGATCTATGGTGAACGAAGAAAGCTAGTTTCACCCAATTAATAGCAGAAAGGCAGATATGTCAGTTATAAAGATTAATGCAATAACTGTCCCTAAAGATCTGGGAGATGAAGTAGCTCGACGTTTCGCAGGGAGAATAAAAGCAGTAGACGGAAGACAAGGATTTCAAGGTTTTGAATTAATGCGACCTACAGATGATCGCGAAACATGGCTGGTAGTTACACGTTGGGATACGGAAGAAGATTTTTTAGCTTGGGTGCAGTCACCAGATTTTGCAGAAGGGCATCGTTCAGCTATGGAAGCCGCAAAGGAACACCCTGAACCTCTGCCATTGACAGCCGAACTTTGGTCATACAGTGTTGAACTGCAAGCCGATGGTTCTGCTGATTAAGAGCAGTCAAGATCAAATTAATCGTGTAGGTATTCCAGCTTTCTGAAATACTTTTTCAGCGTATTTGGTTGCCGTGTTTATAACTTCTTTTTCATCAGCAAAAGTAAGTTCCCTATCTTTTATCAGCAACTTCCCATCGACCATCACGTGTAAAACATCTCGTGGGGTAGCGCAATAAACAATTGCAGACTCGACTTTATGGACTGGTGCTGAGAAAGCCGTCATTAAATCAATGACTAATAGATCAGCTTTCTTGCCGATTTCCAACGAACCGATTTCTTCCTCTTTGCCTATCAGTCGAGCCCCATGTCGGCAAGCTAAATGAAGCACTTCTTCAGGTTGCAAAATACCCGCATCTAAACGGTCAACTTTTTGCAGCAGGACGGTTGCCTTGCATGTCTCGAACATATCCTGTCGATTGTTGCTTCCAGGACCATCCGAAGCTAATGCGACAGTAATTCCACGATCGAGCATTTCTTTAATTTTCGCTACCCCAGAAGCTAGATACATATTTGATACTGGGCAGTGAACAACTGAAGCTCCACGTTCTGATATCAAATCGATTTCATCTTCGTCAAGCCAAATGGCATGTGCAAGTTGAATGTCTGGACCTAAAAGTCCCAACGATTCGAGCCAATGCACATGTCTAAGACCTCGTTCTTCAATGTTCATTTCCACTTCAATCGCTGTTTCAGCACAGTGAAGGTGAGTCGAACCACCCCAAGACCTTGTTGCAGAAATAGTTTCAGTCATCGCATCATTTGAACATCCCCAAGGGATTAGAGGTGCTAAACCCACATGAATTCGATTGTTTTCGGCACCGTGCCATTTTTTATGCACAGGATTTATACGACTTATAACCGTTTGAGCTGATTCAGTTAGAGGAGGATGGTAATTTCGATCCGCCCATCCACTCGCCAAAATGAATCTCAGCCCTACTTCAGATGCGGCTTGACAAATAGCATCATCTATTTGAGGGTCTATGTGAATGTATTGATGGTCGATTACGGTGGTGGCTCCTCCTCTTAGGTTTTCTATCAATCCCAAAGTTGCAGCCGCTTTAGCGGAGCTAGCATCAAGCTCTGAAGCTCCCGGCCATATACATTCCTCTAACCAATCAAGAAGAGGTTTATCATCAGCTAAGCCTCGGAAAAAAGTTTGAAAAAGGTGGGTATGGCCATTAACCATTCCCGGCATTACTGCTGAACCATGAACTTCTATTATTTCATCTGCTGCTTCACGGACACTCTTGGGTGTTTCACCACTACCTAGATCTTCGATGATTTCATTTCTTACAAAAATCCAGCCTGGATCCAAGACAGAGTTTTCGTCATCAACTGTTACGATTGCTGCGCCCTCTAAAAGCACCGAATTCATTACATAGACCAGTCTGCGAATGCATCTATAACTGGGCGCATGTCATCCATAAGTGGATAAAGAATGGGGCAGGTCACACCGGCGTCTACGTATTCTTCAACAGTTTCACGGCATTGTCGGCTTGTGCCTGCAGCCATGAGGGATTTAACAAGATTGTCTGGAATTAGGTCAGCGGCTTTACGGTAATCAGCCTCTGTGGCCGGCCAGCCAACCACTTCTTTAACTCTTTCGACTAGATCAGGATCGGCACCACTTGCTTTCATAATGTGTGGTTCGGTTCCGAGATAGTAGGCAATAAGTGATTTTCCAGTACGAATTGCTTCGTCTGGATCCTCATCAGAAAGAGAACAAACCAACAACTCAGGTCTATCAATTTGGTCCAGGGATTTTCCCGATTTTTTAGCTCCAGCTGAAACCAGGTCAACAGCTTCACGTATGTAGTCAGGTGTCACGATGTAGTTAAGAACTACTCCGTCACAAATTTCACCAGCTAGCTCTAACATTTTTGGCCCGGTCGCACCAAGATAAATAGGGATTGACCTCGCGTCGACGTTGCCATATGCGACATCTAGTTTAACTCTGTCAAGATTTACGAATTCACCTGAATAGCTGACTTCTTCCATGGTGAATAGCTCTCGGATTGATTCAATATTCTCTCTCATTGCCTTAAGAGGCTTCTTTCTTTCTTCACCCACTCTTGAAGTTATAGGTTCCCACCAGGCACCAAGTCCCAGCATTACACGGCTTTGATTAGCAGCATCGAGACCAGCCAGTTCCCACATGGTGCTCCAAGTCGCAGCTATAACGGCAGGATTTCGAGTCCAAATAGGTAGAACACCTGAACCAATACGAACATCATTTGTTTCATTTAATAGAGCGCTCATCATGACAACACAGTCACGAGCTAAACGAGTATCTGCTTGCCAGATTTCTTTTATACCACGACTCTCTGCATATTTAGCCATTTCTAGCTCATAAGAGATTTCGTGTTTATCTTGAAAGTAAAGTGCGATTCGAGAGTTCATTTATGGTGACATTATCTCCTTTAGCGTAGTAGCGTCGTTATTGTGCCTCTAGTTCCAATTAATCCCACCGAAATAGCTCCTCCTGCTGCCAAATATGAACATGCTGTATTAGCTGAAGGTGCTTCACGGATTTTGCACACTTCCGGGATTGTCCCTGTGAAACCTGATGGAACTGTTCCAGAGAATATCAGCGATCAGGCAGAAGTCATTTGGCAAAACATTAGCGAAATTCTTAAAGAATCGGCCATGAAGATAACAGATATTACTTTGGTGACTACATATGTAGTGCCGGGTCAGGACTTATCGGAGGTTATGGCAGCACGGGATGAAACATTTGGATCACATCAGGCTGCATCAACTCTTCTGGTGGTGGCACAACTTGCTCAAAAATCTTGGAAAATGGAAATTTCCGTTGTAGCCATCTCAGATTCTTAGACAGTTTCTTTAGATGAATTTGGAAGTTTTAGGAAGTCGCAGAGTTACTTTCATGCCATCTACCAACAGCTTTATTTTGAATTACTCCAAATATCCAAAAAACGAGCACCCCAAGAGCAGAAGACAGGATTACACATGCCAGAAGCTCTTCTCCATTAAGACGATTTGCGTGTTTCTTCAGCATCTGACCGATGCCGGCTTCACCTTTTCCGAAAAAGAAATCACCAACGATTGCTCCGATTACTGACAAGCCAGCAGAAATTCTAAGACCGGCGAATACAGCTGGCAGAGCAGCTGGAAACATTAATTTTCTGAGACGCGTAAACCTATTTGCATGATGCAGAGTGAACAGATCGTGCATTCCTCTTTCTGCCGACTGTAAGCCAAATAGCGTATTTACGATGATTGGGAAAAGCGCAATTATCACACATACAACAACGCGGGACCTTTGACCTGTTCCGAACCAGAAAGAAATCAAGGGAACAATCGCCAAAATAGGTATAGCTTGCAAAGTTACCATGTATGGGAAAATAGCTCGTTCCAAAAACTTTGCCTGACTCATCAGAATCGCAAGGACAAAACCTAAACCGATAGCGATCGACAAACCTATTAAAGCTACTTCTGTACTTGACCACAATGCTTTTAATGATTCGCTTCGATTATCACCGTCGAGAAAACCGACATCGATGACACTATGGATCGGACGAAGAAGGAAGCGTCGTTTCTCTTCTAGAAGTCCAAAAGATATGTAATACCACAAACCAATTACACCTGCTCCTAAAATTAGCGGAGGCAAAAATGCTGCTGTGTATCTGTGTATCTTTGAAGGCTGACTCAGGCTTGCGGCAGAGGCACTTCGTTTTTGTTTAGTTGTGTTCATGAATGCGAACCTCTCAATTCAACTGAAACTTTTCCGCACATTTCAGCGAAATCTGCATCAAATCTGAGATCTGGTTTTCTTGGGTATTCGAAAGGTATTTCAAATTCAGCCACTATGCGTCCAGGTCGTGCAGACATAACCAGAACTTTGGTTGACATGAAAACAGCTTCACTAATGGAGTGAGTGATAAATAATCCAGCGAAACCCTCTTGTTTGAAAAGTTGTTGAGTTTCTTCGTTTAAATGTTCGCGTGTGATTTCATCTACAGCTCCAAAAGGCTCGTCGAAAAGAAAAACAGGAGGTTTGAGAGTAAGCGAGCGTGCAAGCGAGCATCTCATTTTCATACCTCCTGAAAGAGATTTTGGATAATGGTTCTCGAATCCTTCAAGTCCAACTAGTTCTATTGACTCCTGAACTAGTCTCTTGCGTTCTTGTGCGTCAGTGCCGTGAAGTTCTGCTAGAAGTTCAACATTTTTACTTACTGTTCTCCAAGGGAGAAGGGTGGCATCTTGGAAAACATAACCAAGCCTCTCACGGTCTACCTCCACACTTCCGTTTGTAGGTTCAAGAAGACCTGACGCTATCTTCAACAAAGTTGATTTACCGCAACCAGAAGGTCCTACGATCGTTACGAATTCACCTCTGCTGAGGTCAAAAGTAATGTTTTGTAGGGCTTCGGTTCCATCAGGGAAAATCATCCCTATGTCATCAAATGATAAAGATGCTGAAGTGTTTAAATCTTTATTCAACTTTTATCTCACTTGGTCCAATCTAAGTAATCTGAAATCTCCATAAACGAGCACATTAATATGAATGTTCGTCTATTAAGGAAGCAGGCTACAGAGAATCAGAGACCTTTTTGCAGACAATGAATATTTATCTCCGTCAAAGTATTTACAGAAAAATTCTCATAAAGTGAAAACATGCGAACAGGAGTTTTTCTTTTTGGTGGCGTCGAGATGGAAGATGCTGGACCAGATTTACCCATTCCAACCGATAGGCGCTACAGCAACGAAGAGATGTGGAAAGCCACAGAGCAGATAATTGATGCAGCCTGCCTCTCAGACAAGCTCGGTTTTGATTCTTTTTGGCTTACAGAACACCATTTTCAATATGAAGGCTATGAAGTTGTGCCAAATGGAATTCTTTTAGGTGCCATAATTGCTGAGAGAACAGAAAAAATTCATATAGGAATGGCTTTCAATATAGTTCCGCAATGGCACCCACTTCGATTAGCTGAAGACTTTGCTACTTTGCACAACATCTCAGGAGGAAGGGGAATTCTCGGAGTAGGTAGAGGCACCGTGCCGAGAGAAGCTGAAACTCTGGGCAGTCAAATTGGTAGTTTTGACAACCCTGATCAAGCCACGGCTGACGACTTCAATCGAAAACAGTTTGATGAAGCAATGGATATTATCCAACTAGCTTTGAGTGAAGAACTGTTTTCTTACCACGGTGAAGTTTATGATTTCCCTCCACCAGGTATTCCGGATAGGGGAGGAACAGTTCAGGAACTGACCTTAGTGCCGAGGCCACTATATCCTTACGAGACTTGGCAGGCGATTACATCTCCCCCCACTCTCGAAGTTGTTCCTAAAAAAGGCTGGGGAGGTGTTTTCTGGAATTCGCATCCTAATTTTATTAAAGCCCAGTGGGACAGATTTGCTGAATTATATGAAGAGTCACAAAACCAGTCACTTGAACCTGGTGAAAAAAGAATGCTAGTTAGGTGCGTTTGTGTCGCTGATACTTATGAAGAGGCCGTCGAATCAGTGCGACCGGGCCACGATGAAATGTGGAAATTTTTAGGACCATATGGCTGGAGTAAGGGTTATATGGGCCCAGATGGCAAACCTTCAAAAGCTGGTTTAATCCCGACCTTAGAGGAGTCGCTGGAACAAAAGATTTGGATTGTTGGTTCAGCAGATGATGTCGGTGAGCAAATCGAGTGGTACAGAGATTTGTTGGGAGTGGAAAATTTAATGCTCTTTCCAATGATGCCTGGAGATAGTTACGAATCAGGAACCGAGCAACTTCACAGGCTTGCTGAAGATGTTCTCCCTAAGTTTGAATAGAAGAAAAATATATTGAGTGAAGCCGGTGAAGCCGAGGTAGTAGTTGTGGGTGGTGGCCATAACGGCCTTATATGTGCTGCCTATTTAGCTCGTTTGGGTATTGACACGATCCTTATTGAAGCCCGACCGTTTGTAGGGGGATGCGCTTCAACGGTCGATGATTTGGGTGCAAGATTTAATATCTGTCATTGCGAACACAACTTGGTTAGGGCGATGCCGATAATCGAAGAACTTGATTTAGCAACTTATGGATTGAAATATGTAGAAACAGAAGCAAGCTCAGTTTGCGCTTTTCATGACGAAAGTGAACCTTGGGTGATTTACTCTGATATTGACAAGACTCTGTCCGGATTAGCTAAATCACACCCAGATCAAGTCGACGGTTATAAGAGGTATTTGAAAGATGCCTTACCAGTAGCAAGATTGGCTCTTGATTTGGCTGCTACTCAACCATCCTCCCTAAACTTCGCTTCAAAAGCACTACAAAAAAAAGGTCAAGGTCTTAGCCGGCTTATTAGGTGGTCTCGTAGTAGTGCAATGGAAATACTGAGTCGTTATTTCACTGACTGGCATTTGATAATGCCCACGATCTCAGTGGGCCCCACAGTATGGGGATTATCTCCAGATACACCTGGCACTGGTATGGCTGCGTTGGGCTACGCGACTAGGCATATTAATCGCGTTGGTAGACCTCAAGGAGGTAGTGGTTCTCTTACAGATTCTACGAGAGCTTCATTTGAGGCGGCTGGTGGCAGGGTTCGTTGCGGGTCAAGGGTGCAAGATGTGATCATTCAAGATGGGGCAATCAAAGGTGTACGACTCGCAGATGGGGAAATTATCAATACACGAACAGTTGTCGCTGCGTGTGACCCAAAAAGAGTCTTTGTTGATTGGGTAGGAGAAACTCCAAGAAAAGCAAGAAAAATGGCTGACAAATGGAGGCAGTTGCCAGTTCCCGAAGGTTATGAATCAAAAATAGATGCCGTTTTAAACGATCTACCCGAGCCGACATGGGGTGACAAAATCCGTGATACTCACAACGGTTTGGATCCTTTAGGCCAAACAACGATTATTTCTCCTTCGCCACAAGACTTGATCCAAGCTCATGAGATTAGACCTTTAGGAAAAGTTGCGACAAAACCGACAATGCTAATCGACATTCCCTCTGTTCCTGATGAAACTTTGAAGACAGTTTCGGGAGAACACATTCTCAGTCTTGAAGTTCTTTTCACTCCGTATTCAATACCAGGAGGTTGGGAAAGTTCCGATGAACCTAGAAGGTGGCTGGACATTTGGAGTTCGTTAATGAAGTCAGAAGGAACAGAAAAAATAGAAAAGTGGCGTGTGATGACACCTGAAAATTATGAAAATGAGTTCTCAATGCATAAAGGACACACACCATCTTTCGGAACCTCACCATTGAGTACATTTTTTGGACGTGATAAAGAACTGACACGTTATAAAACTTCCATCGATGGTCTCTATCTTTCAGGTGCCGCAACTTACCCAGGCGCAGGAATAGTTGGTATATCAGGAAAAAATGCAGCCTGTGTAGTTAGCCAGGCAATACATGATCGGAAGCGGCTTAGGGTCTCAAAGTGAATTTACCTGTCAGCGTAAATTTGATGCCGACAGCAAAAGTCGAAAGGATGGTTGAACTAGCACAACTGTCTGAAAAGTTGGGTTACAGAAGATGCTGGATCTATGACGAAGGGCTCCACACAAGGGACGTCTTTGTCACACTAACTTCAATAGCGACAGCGACCAATAGTATTCTTATCGGTCCTGGAATAACTAACCCATACGTACGTCATCCGGGAGTTACAGCAGCTGCTATAGCCAGCTTGGACGAAGTGAGTAAAGGCAGGGCATTCGTAGGGCTTGGAGCCGGTGGAGGCCTCACACTCAATCCATTAGGGATAGAAAGATCAAAACCTGCCACGACTGTTTCAGAAACTGTTGTTGCTCTTAGAGGTCTTTTTTCAGGAGAAAGAGTCGATCTTGAAGGAAGTGAGTTCTCATTGAAGTCAGCTTCCTTAAACTATGGACGTGAAAATATAGAGATCTTTTTAGCGGGTCGAGGTAGACGCATGACCCAAATAGGTGCTGAGCTAGGTGATGGCTTTTATTTGAGTTATATACACAAAGACTTCTTACCTGAACACATCAAAGCATTGCGAAATTCAGCGGAACGAGACCCATTCAAAATTGTCTACTCAACTATGATTGTTTCTTCTAAAAAAGAGTTTGAAGAAGCACGTGCAGCACTGAGTTTTAGACTTGTGGATTCACCGCCAGAGGTGAAGGAACGCATAGGGCTAACTGAAGAAAAAAATATTGAAATAAAAGAGTCGCTTTCTGAAGGAGGTCCTTCGAATGCAGCCAAACATGTTTCTAGCGAGTGGGTTGAACAGTTCGTTATTACAGGCTCATCAACACAAGCTTCTAATGAACTTAGGGACCTCATCAACGAAAACGGTATAGATGAATTTCAATTGCCAATCAGCAACCCCAAAGGTGCAGAAAAAGTTATTTCGCGTACTTCAAAAATGTTTACCTAAACTTATTTTCAGTTCAGGTAGTCGTTTAGGTTGACGGTCGGATAGGAAACTCTAGAACCGTATTCACGTCGCTCCCTTTTATATGTTGCATCAATCCCAACTTTCGTACTTATCCCACGATTGTCGGCTGTCGGGTCCATTTCGTGTCCTTGAGCTAGGGGAATAGAAAAAGTGTCTTCTTGCCAACTGACTCGGTTGGTAATTGCCCAATGCAATTCTGATGGTTGAAAAATATCAATATCTCGATCCACTACAACGACGTTTCTAATATTGATGTGAGCTGCCATCGCAGCTAATGCAAGATTTTTTGGAGTACCTGGATTATCCCGATCTATCTGAATGACTGCCAAAAATCCATTTCCATAAGGAGGGATGTAAACATCCGCAGAAGGGTCTAAGTGTCTCACGTAACTTTTCAGAAGCGGCTCTCTAGGCAAAATATTGCCTATATAGATATGTTCATACCAGCCAGGAATTATCGTCTGAAAAATAGGGTTATCGCGCCAAGCAATTGACGAAACTTCGAGAGTCGGGCTGTTCCAAGCTTCACCGTGGTATCCATGAAACTCTGCAAGTGGTCCTTCGGGTGCCCGTTTCGATGGGTGTAGAAAACCTTCAATTACCACTTCGGCTGCTGCAGGAATATCTATGTCAACAGTAAGTCCTTTACAGACTTCTATACCGCTGCCTCGAATAGCACCTGCAATAAAAAGTTCATCTACGTGTGTCTTAACCCCAGCTGCGATCATGATTGAAGGATCTAAACCCATAGCAAGAGCGATAGGAAATGGGTCGTCTGGATTTTCTCGAGACTTCCAAAAAGTTCCTACATCTCGCCATTCATTCACATTAAATCCAAGAGTATTTTTGCCAAGTTTAGACATCCGGTTGTAGCTGAGATTGCCTCTACCAGAAATAGGATCCTTAGAAATTGTTACAGCACCTGTTATGAAAGGTCCACTATCGCCCCTCGAATGAGTAAGAATCGGCAAATTTTTAAGATCTATGTCGCTGCCTGAAAGAGTATTTTCGTGCCAAGCTGCTTTTTCTGTCCTTATTGGAGCGACACCGTTTGAAGGATCAAGTGCTTTTTCCATAGTGTCGGTAACTTCAGACGGTTCGCAATTTAGAGCCACGGCAGCCCTGCTGTGAGAGGTCACACCTCCGCAAAAGACCGGCCAAGGGCTATCGGTGACATTTTCAAAAAGACACGCCCCCTTGTTCTCACGCGCAATGCTTGCTCCAACATCCGCCAATTCATATTCAATTGAAACCGGATTATTGACTTTAACCAGCTGACCTGCAGAATCTAGGGCTGATATGAAATCGCGTAAATCTTTTATTTCAGTCATTATCTAAGCTTAGATGAAGTTTGTGCTTAAAGTCCGTCTGGACTTATTTGAGTAGTTTGTTGAGAAGAAGAAATTAGAACTCCACCTTTAAAAACTTTCCTAGACATTGGCGCATCAGCAATAGCCCCGCGAAGTGAAGGTGCATCTATAGCGACAAAGTCAGCTAAAGACCCAGGTGAGAGGTCAGCTTTTTCAAGCCCCATAGCTTTTCTGGCATTCACACTCACCATTTTGTAAGCGCTTTCTGGCATTTCATGAGCGGCCAAAATCAAAAGTGAAGCCGTTTCAAGCGGATCGCTACGACCAACTAGATTGAAAGGGTCTTGAACGTTATCACCACCAGCTGCAACTAGAACCCCTTCATTTTTGAGGCTTTTGATTGCAGTAAGCGCACGAGGTGTAGCAGTAGGCATCTCTCTTCCTTGAAGAAAAAGGTTGGTTTGCGGAAGTGGTAAAACGGAGATTTTAGCTTCTGCAACATCAGCTGAAACCTCTTTTTGTTTTTTTAGACTTTGCATTCCTAAAGTAACGCAGTGGCTAGCTGTAACAGAATTTTCAAAACCTCGATCCATCACTTGTTTGGCTAAGTCATGAAGTGTCAAAACTGATTCATCAAGCATTTCATCTACATGCAAGTCGATCCCTAAACCTGCATTTTCAGCTACATCTAATGCGTCTTTAATTAAAACTGAAGGGTTAGGGTCGAGGTGGGGGCAGCCTCCAACAAGATCTACTCCCATTTCTATTGCTGTTTCTAAAGCTTTTCGATTGTCTGTTCCTTCTGGTCCAGTCATAGGGTTTATTGTTAGAGCAACTATTTGCACATCGATGAGACCCTCAACAAGTTTTCTAGCTTCCCGAACTGCTTCTAAAGCACTAGAACCTAAAGCAACATTTACATGAGTTCTCACTGCTGTGACGCCTTTAGAGACAAGCAGACGCATTGCTTCTACAGCTCGGTAAATAGTGTCATCATAAGTAATCTCTCCACGAGCAGTTGCGGAGATCCAAGCCTCAATGGCACCCGATAAATCGCCAGCAGGATTTGGAACACTTTCCGCTGTTAGTGCTTTGTCAAGATGTGCATGCGGTTCAGCCATACTGGGCAGCACAAGCCATCCGTCTAGATCCACACCACCTTCAGAGACTAAAGCAGGTTGTGTCAATTCTGTGATGGTATCTATACGACCATCATTTATGTGAAGATCCACTAATTTGCCATCTTCTAATCGAGCATTATGAAGAATTTTAAGCATCCCAGTCACCCCACTCCATTTCTTCGCCCCATGGTCGAAGAAACACTTCATTAGGGCTCGCTTCGATCCCTCTTTCGGGATATGGGTCATCTCCTACAACAGGGACAATCATTCGGTGATCGTGCGTGGCGGCGTCAACCAATCTGTCTGCACCTATTTGCCAAGGCAGGTTAGACCACGCATTCATATAGTGATGAACCAGAGCCCTTCGATTTGTGTCGCTGATGTTCCTAAGAGACCTATGCAACAAATAGCCATTAAAAAAAACAGCTGATCCAGCTTCCACTTCAAGAATCTCTTCATCATCTGGGTTGAATCCGTAGCTTTCGTCTGAAGGGTCAAATTCTTCAGTTTCATCATGTTGTCTAGTAGGCCAAAGCTGTCCCATCTTGTGACTTCCTGGGATAACTCTTAAGCAGCCGTTATCAACAGTCGCGTCATCTAATGCAATCCAGACCCCTACAAGAGAACGATCCCTAGTAGCTATAAAACGTTCGTCTTGATGCCAAGCTTGACCTGGGAAACCAGATGGTTTGAGAAAAAGCATGGACTGCATGCATTTAACTCTGCCATCCCAGTGGGGGATATGAGCTCCTACAATTATTTGAAGGATCTCTTTAATCTTCGGATGGTTAAGAGTTTCAAAAATTGGCTGTGAAACCCAGTGAGGGAAATGAACAGCTAAGAGCCCAGAATCATTATTTACAGAGGGGTTGCTAACGGAATAAGTCCCATCTAGGAACTTGGGAATTTCTGCATGAATATTTTCTATAGTCATTTGGTCAAAAATTTCTGGAACGATTAAATAGCCATCGTTAATATATTTTTGAGCCATTAGATCAAGGTCCATAGTTTGATGTTATCTACAGGACACAAAGGTGCTTATGTTCGGTGGTCGGACTACAGTTCAAAACTCATAATAAAAATATATTTGCAGTTAATTTAGAGGAGAAATTAGCAAATGAAAGAAGGTTTTCGTCGTCTAGTTGTCGGAATAAGTGGAGCTAGCGGAGTTGTATATGGAATTCGCATTCTTGAAATATTGCGCGACATCGAACAAGTAGAAACACATTTGATATTAACGAACGCTGCTAAACAGACAATAGGAATGGAAACTGATTTTTCGTCAATCGAAGTTGAAGAACTGGCCGATCACTCATATCCGGTTAAAGATATTTCAGCAGGACCTGCCAGTGGAACATTTCCATGTGACGGAATGATTATCGCCCCGTGTTCAATAAGAACTCTCTCGGCAGTGGCAAACTCATATAGCTCCGACTTACTTACAAGAACAGCTGATGTGACTCTGAAAGAAAAAAGACCTTTGGTCTTAATGGTGAGGGAAACCCCGTTTCACTTAGGACATTTGCGTTTGATGCAACAAGTAGCAGAAACTGGTGGGGTGATTTTCCCCCCTGTGCCAGCTTTTTACAACAAACATAAAGATCTTGATGAAGTGATTTCACATACTGCCAAAAGGGCACTGGAACAGGCAGGAATTGAGATTGAAGAGATGGATAGATGGGCTGGTCCTCTTGGTTGAAGGAGTGAAGCAGACGATCAATCGCGTTAGATGAGATACTCGGTTATCCTGTAAGCATGTCTGGAAGACTTGCCGATATAACTGGGCCGAATGTGCCAGAGCAAATAAGTGATAATTCTTTAATCCTCCTTCCCGTTGGCGCAATTGAACAGCATGGACCACATCTGCCAATGTCAGTAGACACTGTTATTGCAGAAGAAACTTCTAATGCTCTTCTTGATTCTGTAGGAGATGAAATAGACTTATGGCTTCTTCCAACATTGTCGATTTCGAAATCAAATGAACATACATGGTCACCAGGCACCCTCTCATACAGCACAACAACGATGCTCAATGTTCTTGATGACATAGCTAGATGCATCTCTTCAACAGCTGCAAGAAGGTTGGTTATTTTAAACGGTCACGGTGGTAACACTTCTCTTCTGATCACAGCATGCCGTGACATAAGAGTTGCTCATGAACTTTTGACATTTCTCATTCATCCCTCTCTTCCTCCAGCTTCTGGAGGTACAAGCACCGAAGAAGAGTTGGGCATGGGAATTCATGGCGGGTTGAATGAAACTTCAGTTTTTTCTTACCTGCGACCAGGAGAGGTTCGAATGGAAAAAGCTGTTCGGCGCGTCCCTGAGTGGATGGCTGAGAATAAATGGGTGAAATTTGGAGGTAATGTCCAATTTGGTTGGACTAGTAGAGATTTTGGGAGCGAAGGCCTTATAGGTGACCCTACGGATGCAAATCCAGAATTAGGCAAAGAACTTTTTGAAGCAGCGGTGGGCTCACTTTCAGATCAACTCCGCGAAATCAGCAATTTTGAATTTCAGGGGAAATGATTTGAATTCAGAAAAAGCCAAGGCTGAATTCACAATTGAACCTTTCATGGAAGGAGACCCTGGACCTCATGTTAAGGAAACTATTTCTCTGGCTAAAGAGTCAGGTCTCGATGTCGAGGTAGGGCCATTCGGCACAACAGTAATAGGCGAGCAAGAAAGAGTTTTTGAATTGGTTTCGGAACTAGTAAAAACATCTATGGGCCATGGGGCTTCTCGTATCTCTCTCCAAGTGACCTGTATATGAATATATGAACTTTTAAAATTCTCTATCGACACCTGTTATCAGTATGACCACCGAGTCATCAGAATCTATACAGTCGTCCTCTTTTGCAGCAAGTAGACCTGCAAGGCCCGCAGTTCCAGTAGTGCTAGCAGAAATATCTGTATGGTCAGCCACAAGTTTCTTTGCCAAAAGAATTTTTTCTTCACTTGCGCTTAGTGGTCCACCAACATTATCCCCGAAGAGCATGTCCCAAACTAAAGGAAGCCAGTCGTAGGTGACATCATCGAGTATTCCTGTAGCAGCAGAAGATGGGGTTTCCCATGGTTCCATGTATTTAAGTGGTGATGAAATGGCTTCGGAAAGTGCTTCTAAAGGGTTTTCGCTATCAGCTATTCGGTTAAAAGCAACTAAAAGAGGCGAACAACCAGTTGCTTGAACAGTATTGAGAGAAGGCTTGGTTTTTAAAACGCCAAGATTTTTAGCATCGGTTAAAGCTTGCATGGTGCTGCTCGCAAGTGCTCCTCCGCCCACTTGCACGAGGAGTCTGTCTGGGTATAATTCGTACCTACGTAACTGTGTGGACATCTCAAAACCTAGTGTTTTACCACCATCAATGGTCCAAATATTTTCGGTCCCTTGGCAGCCAAATGGCAGTGCCCCTTCTTCAAGCAATTCCCGAAACCTCAACATGCAAGGATCTCCTGATTCATCACTTCTTCTTTCACAAATCTGGATTTGGGCACCATTGTCTGAGAGCCCATCTAATAGGGATGTCTCCGCCCAAGTGGGGACGTTCACGGTCAGATTTCTTTTTGCAGCTTTAGCAATTACAGAAGCAGCCAGAGCAGCATTACCACAAGAAGCAATCGTTAGAGGTTTATTTTTTGGGACTTCTTCAATTTCAAGGCGTATAGCGAGACCGAAAAGATGGCGAGCTTTATGGCTACCCGAGACATTGACGGTCTCATTTTTTGCCCAAACTCCACCATTTTGTCCAATCGCTTCAGAAAGTTCAGTTAAGAGAACAAGAGGGGTTTCTTGAAAACCAATTCCTGCTATTTCACTGACTGATTCATCTAACTTTTTTACAATAGTTAGAAAATCTTGATCGTCTATTCCCTTTGCGGTTGCTAAATGGTAGGACCACAACAACTTTCGGTATTCAATAAAAGGATTTGGATCCGAAAGGTCATTTTTTACTTCCCAACTTGATTCAGGAGGCAAGCCTAGCCAACCGGAATTTTGGTCTAAAAAGTTCACTTAGTTTTGATTAGTCCTGTTTGAGAGTTGAATTCATTTATTAAATCATCCCACACCGGAGCTAATTTCTGTATATGTTTCCAAAATTGTTGATCTCTTCTTATTTCAAAGTCAGAAAATTCGATCCCTTGTTGCTCAACCCATGTGTAGTAGCCGAGGTTAAATATCCGATTACGTCCGACATCATCTAAAAGTTCAACATTGCTCGTATCAGCCCCGAGAAGATGTTCATTTACTATCAGACTCGCAGCTTCAGAGGTAAAGCCACTGGGAAATTCATTTTCAAGAAGATGAGTTTTCTCACTCTCATAGAGTTCAGACCCGTCTGTAGCAACTGTAACAATCATGTCATCCGGCCCCAGGTCAAGGGTTTTTGCCATTTTAATTGCTGCCAACAAATTGCAAGTAGAAGAAAATCCAAAATGACGAAGTTGGTCCACTATCTCTGGCGAGGCGCCTAACTCTTCAACCAGAAAAGATTTACCTTCTTCAGAAGTGAAAACAAGATTCAAGTTATCTGTAGCCTTATCGCTAATAGCCACAATAGCGTCAGTATTAGTGACATTATGGATGAGCGGTATGTGCTTATCACCGATTCCTTGAATGTTGTGTTCACCGAAACCGTTATAGAGCATTGTTGGGCACTCAAGCGCTTCAACAGCAACAATTTTTGCTCCATGGTTTTCTTTTAATCTCTCACCGGCGCCCAATGTTCCCGCCGAACCTGAAGCAGCAACGAAACCGGCGAGTCGAAGATTACTATTCCTTTCTTTATGACTCAGAAAGATATTCTCCAATGCTCGTCCAGTAACTTCATGGTGGCCAACATGATTAGCAAATTCTGAGAATTGGTTCAAAATAAAATTCGTTTCATCCTTTTCCAATTCTGCACATGCATCATAAATTTCTTTAACGTTACTTTCTGAGCCAGTAGTGCGAATTACATCTTCTTCATGAGTGATCCAACGATCCAACCATTCAAATCTTTCCTTACTCATATTCTCAGGAAGGACAGCAACCCCTCTGCATCCCATAAGACGTGAGATTGCAACTCCTCCTCGCGCATAGTTGCCTGTTGAAGGCCAGATGGCGCGGTGCTCTGTAGGGTCAAATTGTCCTGTCACAACTCTTGGGACTAAACATGCGTAAGCAGCCAAAACCTTATGTGCTGTAATCATTGGAAACCGGTTACCGAAAGCAAGAGCAATCGGTGCGGCTACTCCAGTAAGTTCTGACGTTAGAACTATATGTTCTGGTAAAGAAACGAAATCTCCATTTAGATCATTTTGCCAGTGAACTCTGAATAGATTCTTCGGGTCTGCAGAGTTTTTGTCAATTTTCGACAGTTCTGATTTCGTTTCAGGATCTATTAATTCAGGGTTGGCAAGTTCAGAAAAGGTGGGGAGTACGATTTTCTGATCTCGGAAACGTTTTATACTTCTTTCATACCTGTCTTCGTCGACAACGTCTGTATGAAGACCAACTCTTTTTAGATCGAAAGTGTCAGGATCGAAGCTCGGCTTTTCAAACGCTCCTATCCCACTTCCTGATTGTTGTAATGAGTCCACATATGCAGGTTACAGCTCATATAGGCCGCAAAATCCTTAGATTGCATACAAATTTAGAAGAGTTTCTGGGGCTCCACTGTTTAGACCCAGAGAAATGAGAAACTCTAGAAATGGGAAGGATCTGGTTAAGGATTACAGGAATTGGTTTAGTCGTTTTTCTAGGGCTTCTTTTAGCAGCAAGAGCAGCTGAACCTTCTGTTAGACCTGTGTTATATGCTGCAAGACCTACGGTTGTTATTACGACTACGACTGTTGCACCGACTACGACTGTTGCACCGACTACGACTGTTGCACCGACTACGACTGTTGCACCGACTACGACTGTT
>PABN01000033.1 GCA_002699555.1 Dehalococcoidia bacterium | reverse complement strand
ATTTTTGGGAACTTTTTTGGAAATCAACCAAATGGAGGTGGTCAAAGAGGTCTAGATATAGAAGCTACTCTGCCTCTTTCTTTTTTAGATGCTGTAAATGGTGTTACCACTACTTTGAGTTTAGGAAATCAGAATAGTAAAGAGTTAACATCAGTGCGAGTGAAGATTCCACCTGGAGTTGAGGATGGGCAAAGAGTTCGAGTAAAAGGTAAGGGTCAATCTGGGCCTGCGGGATCTGGAGATTTATTTGTAATTGTGCAAGTCGAACCACATGAATTTTTTGGTCGACAAGGTAAGAATTTGACTTTAGTTACAAGAGTTTCTTTTCCTCAATTAGTACTTGGGTCTGAGGTAAAAGTAGAGACATTAGAAGGTAGTAAAGTGACTTTGCGTATTCCGCCTGGAACTCCAAATGGAAGAACATTTCGTGTAAAAGGAGGAGGAGTTTCCACCTCACAAGAAGTTGGCGATCTTTTAGTAACAGTTGAAGTTGAAATACCAACAGAAGTGAGCGACAAAGAAAGTTCACTTATAAAAGAATTAGCTGATGTTATGTCTAAAAAAATGCCCAAGGATTAATGAAGTGATCAAAAAAGCTAAAGTCAAGAGTGTGTTGAGATTTAACGCTCGGACAGGAAAAAGTTGACATGGAAAGACCACAACCCGATCAAGCAGTTTATGTAATTTCAGTTGCAGCAGAATTATCCGGGATGCATCCCCAAACGCTTCGGATCTATGAAAGTCGTGGACTACTTGATCCGGCTCGAACAGCTGGCGGTAACCGTCGTTACAGTGACACTGATATAAGGCTCCTTCGGCGAATTGCAGACTTAACTGCTGAAGGTTTAAATTTGCAAGGTGTTAAGCGTATTTTAGAACTTGAAGCTGAAGTAATTCGTCTAAACCGAGAACTTGAAATAGCGAAAAATAAAATTGCTGAAGCGGTTACTGAAGTGCATCGCCAATATCGAAGAGACCTTGTACCTATAAAACAAAGCGTTACTTTACTTCGTCAGCAGAAAAGGCCGTGACCAGCAGTTTTATGGATTAAGACGCAAAAAACTTTGTGACAAAAAGGTTACAAACAGATTTCGTTCCACAATTAGCTCCTTTGTCTTGAAGGGTATTAGAGACTTTTCCACAGGGCATGTGGAAAAGAAAATCTTTAGTTAAAGGGACTTAACTTCTAAAGATAAATAATATATTCCACTGAAAAAGTACAGAAAAAAAGCACAAGATAAAGGTAAGCTCAGCAAGTAATAATCCCTATTCAGGAGGATTGATGTGCCCGCTACAGTGGTCGTAGGAACGCAGTGGGGTGATGAAGGTAAAGGAAAATTTACCGATCTTGTTGCTCAGGATGTATCTATGGTTGTCCGTTACCAAGGTGGTCATAATGCAGGCCATACTTTAGTGGTAGATGGTGAAACTTTTGCTTTACAACTAATTCCTAGCGGCATTTTGTCAGAACATGTCATTCCAATAATAGGTAATGGTGTTGTTATCGATCCAGGTGTTCTAATCGAAGAAATAGATGCCCTTGAGTCACGCGGAGTTAGCACCAAGAACTTGTGCATTAGTGGTAATTCTCATTTAATTCTTCCTTATCACCAAGAACTTGATGGGCTTTATGAAAATAATCTTGGTGATGAAAAAATAGGTACAACCAAACGTGGTATTGGACCTGCATACGCAGATAAAGCTTTACGAATAGGCCTTAGAGTTCAAGATCTTCTTGATCATAATATTTTCGAGCAAAAATTAGAGACAACTATGAAATACATTAATAGTGTTCTGACTCAAGTCTTCAAACAGGAACCTATGGATCCTTCTGAAATTGCTAAAACATATTTAGATGAGTACGCGCCGCGCATAGTTCCACATATAGAGGACACGATTAATTTGGTTCATGAACAGTTGAATGCAAAAAAACGAATACTACTCGAAGGGGCTCAGGCAACTTTTCTTGATTTAGATTATGGAACATATCCTTTTGTAACTTCTTCAAACCCAGTGGCAGGAGGAGCCTGCACAGGATCTGGTGTAGGTCCACTTGATATCGATCGAATAATAGGAATCACTAAGGCTTATACAACACGAGTTGGTGCTGGACCTTTTACTGCTGAATTATTCGACGAAGTTGGTGAACATCTTGTAGATGTTGGTCATGAATATGGGACAAATACTGGGCGTAGACGCAGGGTGGGGTGGTTAGATTTGGTGATGCTTAATTACGCCAGTCGCGTTAACTCCTTAACTGAGCTAGCAATTGCAAAACTTGATGTTTTAGACAATTTGGATGTAATAAAAATATGCGTTGCTTATGAATTTGAAGGTCAAAGATACGATTGGTTGCCCCATCAACAATCTGTACAGAACCAAGCAGTTCCTATATACGAGGAATTTCCAGGTTGGAAATGTGATTTGTCAGAAGTAAAAAATAGATCGGAACTTCCCGAAGAAGCTGAAAGTTATTTGAATTTTATTGAAAATTCTTTAAATATTCCTATCGACTTAGTTGGTGTAGGTCCAGGGCGCAATCAATATTTCAGCCGTCAGAAATAAAGAGGTTAAATGAAGGTTTGTGTTGTTGGATCCGGAGGAAGAGAACACGCTTTAGCTCATGTTCTTAAGCGAACAGCCGAAGTAGTTGTTACACCAGGAAATCCCGGAATACCTTTTTCGACTGCAAAACCTATAAAAGAAATTGAAGCTGATTTATTTGTTATAGGTCCAGAACAGCCTTTAGTCGAGGGATTGGCTGATGAACTGAGAAAACAAGGGAAGCTTGTTTTTGGACCCAATGCTGACGGTGCAAAACTTGAAGGTTCAAAAAGTTGGATGAAAGAAATTTTAATTGAAGCAGGTGTTCCTACCGCTAGGCATGGAGTGTTTACAGAGAAGGAACCAGCTTTAGATTTTCTTCAAAATCTTTCAGATTTTTATGTAATTAAGACAGATGGATTGGCAGCAGGTAAGGGAGTTTTGGTTACTTCAGATTTGAATGAAGCTAAAAATGCTGTGTCTGAATATTTATCTGGGCAAGCTTTCGGAATTGCTGGTAAAAGAATTGTTATAGAGGAAGGACTAACAGGACCAGAAGTTTCACTACTTGCAGTTTGTGATGGTAAAACTGCGGTTCCTTTAGCTCCGGCACAAGACTTTAAGAGACTTAAAGATCAAAATGAGGGACCAAATACTGGAGGTATGGGTGCCTATTCGCCAGTTCCTTTTTTAGAAGAAAATTTGGTCGAAAGAATCATGGATATTGCTGTTATCCCAACTTTGGAGACTTTAAAGCGAAAGGGAATTGATTATAGAGGTGTTCTGTATTGCGGTTTAATGATTACACCTGAAGGACCAAAAGTTCTTGAATACAACGCCAGGTTTGGGGATCCTGAAACTCAGGTAGTTCTGCCCCGTTTAGAAACAGATTTAGCTGAGTTACTTGTTGGTGCAGCTTCTGGTTCTCTTAATTCAGTTCCAATTTTTTCGAACGAGGCAGCTGTCGCTGTTGTATGTGCGTCCGAGTTATATCCAGAAAATCCAAGAACTGGTGATCTTATAGATGGTTTGTCTCAAGTTCAGGAAATGAAGGGTATAGATATTTTCTTTTCGGGTGTCAGAAAGACTAGTGATGGATTAGTTACAGATGGTGGAAGAGTTTTAACGGTCACTGGGATGGGAGCGACACTCGAGGAAGCTAGGAAATTGACTTATGAAGCAGTTTCACAAATTTCGTGGACTGGGATGCAAAAACGAGAAGACATTGCTTCTAATTTTGACTTATAGAAAGATGAATAGATAGACAAAAGAAAGGAATAATAGTGACAGAAAGAGTTGCGGTATTGATGGGATCACCAAGTGATTCTGATCGAATGAAGCCTGCTACAGAAATATTAGAAAAATTCGGAGTTGATGTAGACACGAGAGTTATGTCTGCGCATCGAACACCACAAGATGTTGCGGATTTCGCTTCTTCCGCTATTGAAGATGGATTTTCTGTAATTATTTGCGGAGCCGGAATGGCTGCACACCTTGCTGGAGCAGTTGCAGCAAACACAATTCTTCCCGTCATCGGAGTGCCGTTATCAGGAAGTGCAGTATCAGGTTTTGACTCCCTCTTAGCAACAGTTCAGATGCCCAAGGGGATTCCTGTGGCTACCGTCGCAATAGATGGAGCCATGAATGCTGGTTTGTTAGCAATACAAATACTTTCTTTGAACGAACCAAAATACGTAAAACTTCTTGAGTCGCATAGAGAAGAAATGGCGTCAAGATAGAATGGCTTTGTTTTGATTGTGGAAAATGTTCTCGCTAGTCGCTATGCGAGTCAACAGATGGTTGATATTTGGTCAGCTGAATCTCGGATAGTTCTCGAACGTGAACTATGGATAGCTGTATTAAAAGCTCAAAAAGAACTTGGTATTGAAATCGGAGACCAGGTAATCGAAGATTATGAATCGGTTATAAATTCTGTTGATTTAAATTCGATTCGTGAACGTGAAAAAATTACTCGTCATGATGTTAAGGCAAGATTAGAGGAGTTTTCAGAGTTAGCTGGACATCAACATGCTCACAAGGGAATGACTTCTAGAGACTTAACTGAAAACGTTGAGCAACTACAAATTAAAAAAAGTTTGGAGCTAGTTCTTGATTTAGTAGTCGCTTCGTTAAGCAGATTAGGGCGGTTGGCTGTCGAAAATTCTTCACTTATGTTGACTGGAAGAACTCATAATGTCGCTGCTCAACCAACGACTCTTGGGAAACGTTTCGCAAATACGGCAGAGGAATTAATAAATTCATACCATAAAGCAAATTATCTACTAAATAATTTCCCCCTTCGCGGCCTAAAAGGCCCTGTCGGCACTCAGCAAGATTTGTTGGATTTATTTGAAGGGGATAATGAGAAAGTACGTTTGATTGAAAGTCGTGTAGCGGAAACTCTTGGTTTTGATGAGGTTTTAGATTCTGTAGGTCAGGTATACCCCCGCTCAATGGATTTTGAAGTTGTTTCCACACTTGTTCAAATTTCAAGTGCCCCTGCAAATTTTTCAAAGACAGTCAGATTAATGGCTGGTCATAACTTAGTTTCAGAAGGTTTTCAACAAGGACAAGTCGGTTCATCAGCTATGCCTCATAAGACAAACACTCGAACGTCAGAAAGAATTAGTGGTCTTTCATTGGTATTAAAGGGTTATCTATCGATGTTAGGTGGGTTGGTTGGAGATCAATGGAATGAAGGAGATGTGAGTTGTTCTGTTGTTAGGAGGGTTGCTTTGCCGGATTCGTTTTTTGCGATTGATGGATTATTTCAATCATTTATTACTGTGCTTGATGAATTCGGTTCATTTCCAGCGGTAATTGAGAAAGAGTTATTAGAAGAACTTCCTTATCTCTCAACAACGAGACTTTTAATGGCAGCAGTGCAAAAGGGAATAGGTAGAGAAACTGCTCATGAAATAATTAGTGAACATGCTAGAAAGTCTTCTATGTCTAGACGTGAAGATTCGGATGATCTGAGTTTCGTTGATCTTCTTGCTTCAGATAACCGTTTCCCATTAGAAGAAGAAGAAATAAATGAACTATTTAGTCAAAGGACAATCTTGATTGGGAATGCTCCAAGCCAAGTTCAATCGGTAGTCGAGAAAATTGCTGACATAGTTACGCACAGACCTCTTGCTGCTTCATATAAACCAGAATCCATCATTTAAAAGGGGGTCATAATGGACATTAATTTGAAACATGTGCATTCGGGAAAAGTTCGAGATATTTATGAGATTGATTCTGAAAAACTACTTATGGTTACTTCCGATCGACTATCAGCTTTTGATGTTGTCTTAAATGAGCCAATTCCTGAAAAAGGCCGTGTTCTAACTGCAATGACGAAGTATTGGTTGAGCCAATTAGATAATTTGGTTCCAAATCACTTGTTATCAGTGGACCCAATGGATCTAGGCGAGGAAATTAATTTAGATAGTAGAGAGTTTTTAACTGGCAGAACAATGATTTGTAAGCGTGCTGAGATGTTGCCAGTTGAATGCATAGTAAGAGGTTTTATTACAGGTTCAGCTTGGAAAGAATATAAAGAAAAAGGAACTGTACATGGTGAGAAGATTGGTTCGGGTTTAAGAGAATCTGAACAATTTCAACAACCATTATTTACACCTTCCACTAAAGCAACATCTGGGCATGATGAAAATATTTCTTTTCTGGAAGCAATTGAAATTCTTGGTTCAGATTTGGCTGAGAAAGTTAAAGATGCCTCATTGAACTGTTACAAATTGGCATCTGACTTAGCCATGGAACGTGGAATCATTATTGCTGATACAAAATTCGAATTTGGTTTAATAGACGGAGAATTAGTTCTCGCAGATGAGGTTCTCACTCCAGACTCTTCAAGGTTTTGGCCAGAAGACCAATGGGAGCCTGGATTTTCACCTCCATCTTTTGACAAACAACCTGTGCGTGATTTTTTAGACAGTGTCGACTGGGATAAACAACCTCCTCCTCCAAATCTTCCTAGTGAAGTTATTTCAGCTACTTCCTCGCGTTATATCGAGGCATATGAGAAGATTTCAGGAAAGTCTTTTAGGGACTGGCCTGGCGCTAGGAGTTAGTTTGCTTTTTTCTGTGTTTGTTGATGTTTCTCTACGTAAAGGAATTGCAGATCCGGCGGGCTCTACAATAGAGCGGTCTTTACCAACTTTAGGCTTTTCGAATGTTAGAGATGTAAGCGTAGGAAAAACGATTCGATTTGTGATTGAAGCTGAAAATGAAAAGGAAGCGCATGAGAAAGTAGAAACTATTTGTTCTACTTTTCTAACTAACCCAGTAATTGAAGAAGCAGGAATCACAATTGAAAACTTGGAACAAGCAGAAGGAAATTAATGTCAGCTACTGTTGGTGTTGCTGTATTTCCAGGTACAAATTGTGAATTGGATTCAATTCATGCTGTGGAATCTCTTGGCGGTAATGGCAAAATTTTATGGCATTCAAGCAAAAATCTGGCTGAGGTTGATGCTGTAATAATTCCTGGTGGCTTTGCACATGGTGATTATTTAAGACCTGGAGCTATAGCTAGATTCTCACCGCTTATGTCAGCAATTTCTGATTTTGCAAATAACGGGGGACCTGTATTGGGAATATGTAATGGTTTTCAAGTTTTAACCGAGTCTGGTCTATTACCTGGAGCCCTTCAAAAGAATAAAGGGCTTAAATTTTTATGTAAGACCGTTGAAGTATGTGTAGTGACAGAGAATTCAACACTTACGAGAAATGCAGTCAAAGGAGCTAAATTATCACTTCCTATAAACCATTTCGAAGGGAATTTTACTTGTAGTAATGAAACTCTTGACACTCTTTTAGAACAGGATCGAGTTGTGCTTCGCTATTGTGATAATCCGAATGGTTCAATGAATGACATTGCAGGTATTTGCAATGAAACGCGCAATGTTGTTGGAATCATGCCACATCCAGAAAGAGCATGCGACTCACTATTAGGCAGTGAAGATGGAAAAATCCTATTTGATTCTCTATTAGGTTCCAATTAATGGGAGTACAGAATAAAACATCTATTTTGAATAGTTTTTTATTGGCAAAAGAGAGATTTCTCTATGGATGATTCATTACATAGAGCTTTAGGACTAACTGACGAAGAAGCGAAAAAAATTGGTGACATTTTAGGAAGAAAGCCTAATCCTCTTGAGCTGGCGATGTATTCAGTGATGTGGTCTGAACATTGTTCATATAAAAGTAGTCGTCTTCATCTTTCCCGTCTTCCAACATCTGCACCTTGGGTTCTTGTTGGACCAGGCGAAAATGCAGGTGTGATTGATGTAGGAGATGGGATTGCGGTTGCAATAAGAATTGAATCTCACAATCACCCTTCAGCTATAGAACCCTATCAAGGGGCGGCAACTGGAGTGGGGGGTATTCTTCGAGACATTTTTACTATGGGTGCAAGACCCATTGCTTTAATGGATTCTTTACGGTTCGGGTCATTAACTGATGCTAGGAGTTGTTGGATTGCCGAAGGAGTTGTTTCTGGCATTTCTGGCTATGGAAACGCGGTTGGTGTTCCAACTGTTGGAGGTGAAATTGATTTTGATCCAACTTTCCAAGGCAACCCTTTAGTAAATGTTTTATGTTTAGGCACTTTGCCTAGAGATCGCTTGGTTTTAGGTCAAGCTTCTGGAATCGGTAATTTAGCGGTTTTGCTAGGAGCTGCGACTGGCAGAGATGGAATTGGTGGAGTAAGTGTTTTAGCTTCAGCGGGGTTTTCAGATCAAGGGGATATTGAAAAACGACCTAGCGTTCAGGTTGGCGATCCTTTCGAAGAAAAACGATTAATTGAAGCTTGCTTAGAAATCTTTGATTCAAATCTAGTTGTCGGCATTCAAGATTTGGGTGGCGCAGGATTGACCTGTGCTACAAGTGAAACTGCTTCTCGTGGAGGAGTTGGAATGGATGTTGATCTAAGCGCAGTTCCTCAAAGAGAATTAGGAATGGAAGCTCACGAGATAATGATTAGTGAATCGCAGGAAAGAATGCTTGCAATAATCGAACCCAGTAATTTAGAGCGTCTTTTTGAGATTTGTAACAAATGGGAAGTAAATGCGAACGTTATTGGGAGAGTTACAAAGGGAAATAAATTAAGAATTCTTGATCATTTCGAAGGAAATGTTTTAGCTGAAATTCCTGCTTCCTCTCTTCACGATGATGCTCCAATTTATGACAGACCTAAGAAGAAGCCTGAATCAAAAAAATCTGTTTTGAATGAAAATATAAAAGTTTCAGACGACCCAACGAGCGACCTTCTTTCTTTATTGTCAGATCCTTCATGGGTTTATAACCAATATGACCATCAACTTTTCTTGAATACTGTTGTTGGGCCAGGTTGTGAAGCATCAGTTTTAAAGTTGCGTGATCCTGTAAACGGTTTTGAAACTAATAACGGTTTAGCAATTTCTACAGATGGAAATCATCGTTGGTGTGCTGTTGACCCAAGAGTGGGTACGAAATTGGTCGTTGCTGAAGGGTTAATGAATCTAGCTTGTGTCGGAGCCTATCCCCTGGCTCTTGTCAATTGTCTGAATTTTGGAAATCCGGAAAATCCTGAAGTTATGTGGCAACTTTCAGAATCCATAGATGGCATGGCAGAAGCATGTGAGGCATTTGGGATTCCAGTAGTAGGTGGGAATGTGAGTCTGTATAACGAATCTTCTGGAGTGAATATCTCACCTACTCCTGTTATTGGAATGGTGGGCAAAATTGACGGGCTTTATAGAAGACCTCCTGGGTTTGAACTATCAGAAGGTAATCGCTTAGTTCTTTTAGGTCCGAATGATGTTGGTTTAGGAGGTTCATTATTGAGCGCTTTGCATGGATTTGAGACTGAAGAATTAATTGATGTTAATTTTCAGACCCATCAAGATCTTGCTGACCTAGTGAGGAGCCTTGTGTCTGATGGGACAATTGATGGGATACATGACTTATCTGCTGGAGGGTTAGGAGTTGCTTTAGCTGAGATGGTTGCAAAATCTAAATGTGGTGTAAGTGTTGCCCGAATCCCCGATGTATTAACGTTTTTCGGTGAAGGTCCAAGCAGAGTGCTTGTTTCAGTACATCCTGAAAGCGTCAATGATCTTTTGTCTAGAGCTGAGGGTGCAAATATACCTACTACACGTCTGGGCTTAGTTGGTGGTGACAGATTTACCGTTAAGGGTTTGATAGATGTTCCAAAAGAAACTGTCGATTCAGCATTTGTGACTCATTTACCTAATGCTTTAGGTGCGGGCACTGTCAGTTCATGATCGAATGAGTATGCGGGATTTAATTCCCTTCCAGATCTAGGATCGCTTTAGTGTCAAAAAGTGAAGCTTTCCAGAAAGCGTTAGAACAGTCTGAGGTATTTTTAGATGAACCTCATGAAGCCTGTGGCGTGTTTGGGGTTTTTGCTCCTGACCATCTAGTAGCACACTTAACTTATTTAGGTCTTTATGCTTTGCAACACCGTGGACAAGAGTCGGCTGGGATGGCTGTTAGCGATGGAACATCAATAACAGTTGTAAAAGATATGGGATTAGTCTCTAATGTTTTCAACGAGAAGAATCTTGCTGCTTTAAATGGGAATTTGGCGATAGGACAGACTCGCTATTCAACTACTGGTTCAAGTACATGGAGAAACGCTCAACCTGTTTATCGCGGTGTTGGTGACATAGAGTTTGCATTAGGGCACAATGGTAATTTAGTCAATACAGATCTGTTGGCAAGAGAAGCTGGAATGTTAAAAGGAACCGTGGCTTCGGACAGTGATTTAATTGCAGAATTGATTTCTTTGGAGGTATCAAGAAAACAGATTGAAGACCTAGATGACCCTATGAAATCAGCACTCCAACTTGTCTTGCCAAAATTGTCTGGAGCTTTTTCATTAGTGTTCTGTGATCAAAATCGAATAATTGGTGTCCGTGATCCAAATGGATTTCGTCCTTTGTGTTTAGGTCGATTTGATGAGGGTTGGGTATTGGCATCTGAAACAGCTGCTCTAGATGTCATCGGAGCGAAGTTTATTCGAGAAATTGACCCTGGTGAAATGGTAATAATCGATGAAAAGGGTTGTAGTTCATTTTTTCCATTTATTGAAGATCAGATCGACCCGCGTATTTGCTTATTCGAGTTTGTTTATTTTGCGCGACCTGACAGTTACCTTTACGGTCAGAATGTTCATAAGGCAAGAATTAAAATGGGTGAAGCACTTGCAAAGCAGGCTCCCGTAGACGCAGATTTGGTTATGGGAGTTCCAGAATCAGGAATTCCAGCCGCGGAAGGTTTTGCTAGAGAATCAGGAATCCCATTTGGCCAAGGATTAGTAAAAAATCGTTATATAGGTAGATCATTCATTGCCCCTACGCAAGAAATGCGTGCATCAACAGTGAGAATGAAATTAAACCCTTTGAACGAGAATATAAAAGATCAAAAATTGGTTGTAGTTGACGACTCAATAGTTCGAGGAACGACAACAAAAGCAATGATCCAGATGCTGCGAGACGGGGGTGCAAAAGAAGTTCATCTAAGGATTTCTTCACCGCCTTACAGGTGGCCTTGTTTTTATGGAATGGACACAGGTTCAAAAGGGCAACTATTAGCAGCTAATTTGACAGTTGACGAAATACAAAGATATCTAGAAGTAGACAGTCTTAGTTATTTACAACTCGAAGAGCTTATTAACTCGACAGGAGCAACAGGAGCGGGTTTTTGTGACGCCTGCTTAACAGGAGAATACCCAATAGAGATACCTATAGAACTTTCTTCAAAATTGAAAAGAGAAGAAAGCAACGATCAAAATTTGGTTTCAAATGATTTTTTTTCAACTATTAGAACAACAAATTTGTGATTCTGGTAGATCATGAACTTGAAGTCAGGTACTTATTGTGAAAAATGATGACTATTTGTCGTCGGGCGTAAGTTTGGATGCGGCTCAACAAGTTGTTGAGCAAATAAAACCTCTTTCATTAAGAACACGCCGCCCAGAGGTTGTTGACAATTTTGGTGGTTTTGCCGCAATGTTCGATTTGGGTTTGTCTTCATATAAAGATCCGTTGTTGGTTTCTTCGACTGATGGTGTAGGAACGAAATCAGAGATAGCCAAAATGCTCGGGAGATATGAAACTATAGGAAATGATCTTGTAGCAATGTGTGTAGATGACCTTGTTTGTGTGGGTGCTGAGCCTTTGTTTTTTTTGGACTACATATCAGTTGGTCGGTTAAAGCCAGAATTAGTCGAGTCTTTAATTGAAGGAATTGCTGAAGGTTGTGTAGAAGCCGGGTGTTCTTTAATTGGGGGTGAAACTGCAGAGCACCCAGGAGTTATGGCAGACGATTCTTTTGATTTGGCTGGATTTTCAGTTGGTGCAGTCGAAAGAAGCAATGTAATTGACGGTTCAAATGTTGAATTAGGTGATCAAATAATTGGCATTGAGTCTCCAAATCTTCGTTCAAATGGTTTTTCTTTAGTGCGAAAAGTTTTTTTAGAAATTGCCGGAAAGTCTCTTAATGATTCCGCTTGGAAAGGTTCAGAAAGCACACTCGGCGAAAAATTACTAGAACCAAGCGTAATTTACGCTCCAACTATTTTGAATGTTTTGAAGGAGAACGAAGTTCATGCGATAGCGCATATAACAGGAGGTGGATTACCTGAGAATGTTTCGAGAGTGCTAGGAAAATCTTTTAATGCTGTTATACATCAGTCCAGTTGGGAAACCCCAAGAATTTTTTCTGAGATTCAAACTTTAGGCTCAATTGATATTGATGAGATGTTTAGAGTTTTCAATATGGGAATCGGGATGATTTTGATTGTGCCTCCAAATTCAACAGATCGAGTTATAAAAGAATTAGCCAAACATAATAAACCGGCCTGTGTCATAGGTGAGATAGTCGAAGGTTCTTGTCAAGTTGAAATTTTAAGGTAACTTCGCTTTATGGATAAAAATGAATTGATTGCTCATTTAAAAAAGTTTTCAATTCAAGAGGGTGACTTTGTTTTAAAGTCAGGGCGCAAAAGCAATTGGTTTTGTGATGCTAAACAGACGATATGTCGCCCTGAGGGAATTTTATTGGTAGCTAACGCTGCCTTAGAAGTAATACCTGATGATATTAGGGCAATAGGTGGACTGGCTGCTGGCGCAGATCCGGTTGCTTTTGGGGTTGCTTCCATTGCAGCCCACAGAGGCATATTTTTTCGGTCTTTTAGTATTAGAAAGGAATCGAAAGACCATGGTGTTCAAGGGCGACTTGCTGGTGCTTTGGAGCAAAATGATCGAGTGGTTATCTGCGAAGACACTGTTACAAGAGGAACTTCCCCTCTAGAAGCTGCGCGTGTTGTACGTGAGCTGGGTGGAGATCCTGTGATGATTCTTGCTGTTGTTGATCGTGGTGGTACTTGTACTGAGGAAGCTGAAAAAGAGGGAATTTCTTTTCATGCATTAGTTTCAGCACCTGAATTAGGTTTTGATTACGAAAATCAATAGTTTTATTCTCAATACTGCTCGTAGGCTTAAGACTTATGCCGTATTTACCAACTGCTGCTTATTCAATTTACGTAAAAGTTGAACTCCAAAATGTTCCAAATACTTTGGGACGATTTGCTACAGCTGTTGGCGAAGCTGGAGCAAACATTGTTTCAATGGGGGGTTTTGATGTTCGGGGTGAGATACTAACGAATGACGTTGTAATTAATTGCAGAGATGAAGATCACGTGGACTCTGTAATTGAGCATATCGAACAATTAGATGGTGTTGATTTACTGTCTTGGCATGATCGAACTTTTGAAATGCATAAAGGTGGAAAAATTGAAGTTTTACCTTTAGCAGAAATTTCTGACAATCATGACCTTTCGATGGCTTACACTCCGGGAGTCGCAAGAGTTTGTATGGCTATTCACGAAGATCCACACCGAGTTCATGATCTGACAATTAAGAAAAATACAGTAGCTATTGTTACCGATGGAACAGCAGTGCTCGGTTTGGGAGATATCGGACCTGAAGCCTCCTTGCCTGTAATGGAAGGGAAAGCTCTGCTTTTTAAAGAGTTTGCTGGGGTGGATGCTTTCCCAGTTTGCCTAGATGTGACTGACTCATATGAAATTATTGAAACAGTCAAAAAACTCGCACCTTCTTTTGGTGGTATAAATCTTGAAGATATAGCTGCACCAGCAGCATTTGAAGTTGAAGAAGCATTACAAGAAGCTCTTGATATACCAGTCTTTCATGATGACCAGCATGGAACAGCAGTTGTTACTCTTGCTGCTTTATGGAATGCGCTTCGTTTAACTGGCAAAGAGATAGAAAACCAGTCTGTTGTAATAGCCGGTATGGGGGCTGCTGGAGTAGCCGTTGGAAAGATATTAATCGGTGCAGGAGTTGGAGAGATAGTCGGTGTTGATCGCACAGGGGCTGTTTACCAAGGGCGTGAAAATTTGAATGTTGCAAAAGAATGGTTTGCCGAGAACACGAATCCAGATAGAAAAATGGGCACTTTGAATGATGTGATCAAAGGATCAGATGTATTTATAGGATTGAGTGGGCCTGGTCTGATTGATGCGAGTGATCTTCGCAACATGGCTTCAGATCCTATTGTTTTTGCAATGGCAAACCCAGATCCTGAGATACGTCCGGAAGAAGCTGACGGCCTTGCAGCTGTAATGGCGACTGGTAGAAGTGATTATCCAAATCAAATTAATAATGTTTTAGCTTTTCCCGGAATTTTTCGTGGTGCACTAGATGTGGGTGCTACCCAGATAACCGAGAACATGAAGTTGGCTGCGGCAAAGGCTATAGCTGATTCGATTGAGGAAGATGACCTGAATCCTGATTTCATTGTTCCTTCAGTTTTTGATAAATCTGTGCCATACAAAGTTGCTGAAGCCGTGGCGAACGCGGCTTTGGCTGACAAAGTTTGCCGTTCATAAAAAGAGTGTCGAAATTTGAAATCTAAGCATGTCGCTTTTGAAGGTGTAACTTTTGATCTTTGGAACACTCTTTTAGTTAGTGAACCAGGTGGTATTGAAGTTAGACAGTTGGCTTGGCAAAAAGTAATTGATGAAAGAAATTTGAGTATCTCATCTGATTTATTGTTATCAGTTCTTGAAATGCTCCCAGTCCGATTTGATGTTGAATGGCGGGCTGGCCGCCAATACACAGCCAAAGAGGCATTAGAAGACGCTTTTAACGTTTTTGGTGAAAAAATCACGGATGAAGATCGTGAGGTTTTTTCAGAAACTTTTGATCAGGCGTCTTTTGCTTTAAAAGTTGATGTCATCGAAGGGGCAGAAGAGGTTTTGGCATATTTGGCTGGAAAAGGTATAAAAACTGCGATAGTGAGTGATACTTCACTATCAGCTGGTAGGCATTTACGCTTCTTTTTAACTGAATTCGGTATAGCTCCTTATGTAACTTATTTTGCGTTTTCTGATGAAGTGGGTGTTTATAAACCTGACGCAAAAATCTTTATGAAAGCATTGGGAGGAATGGGGGATGTCCGTCCATTCAAGGCGGCTCATGTAGGAGATTTGAAACGTACCGATGTTGTAGGCGCAAGAAATATTGGTATGACAAGTGTCAGGTTTAGAGGGGCGAATGACGATCAAGAGGATGAATTGGAGGCAGATTTTGTAATAGATCACTTGTCTGAACTGCCTTCTATGTTGAATTTATGATCAGTCTGTTAAGAGAAAGTTTTTTAGTTCTTTAACTCTTTCGTCGCTGATTTTTAGACCATTAAGCCTAAAGCTATCCCAAGTTCCAAAACTTTTCTTAACCTCATCAAATACTGAAGTAATGAAGTTTTCTTTGGCGTATAGAAGCGATTGAGCTATTTCCATACGTTCTTCAATAAGTTTTTCGGAACTGTTTTCATTGGTTTCAGCCAGATGGTCTCTTATCTGTTTTTCTTTTAGTCGCATTTCTTTTTCACGCAGTTTGTTTGTTAGTAAGTAATCTTCAATAATTACAGATTCATCTACATCAAGAATTCCGAGCAGAAAAGCGGAGACAATTCCTGTCCTGTCTTTGCCTGCTACGCAATGGAAAAGTAGAGGAAAATTGTCGGGGTTAGTTAATGATTCAAAAACTGGTATGTAAGAGTCAAGCTTTTCCGTGACTGAATTTTTGAAATATTTTTCAATAATTTTTCCTGTGATTTCAGTAGGTAACTCCTCACCATTTAGAAAATTCGCGGCTACAGCAAATTCGTTATCATCAGAAGACACGGAGAAATTAAGAGTTTCAACTTCTGTCAAATTTGGGGTTGGGTATTTTTCTATTTCTGAAGGTCTTCGCAAATCTATGATTGTTTTTAACTGTAAGTTTTTGAACTGGTTAAAATCTTCCTTCTCTAATTCACTTAAGTGTCCACTGCGAAACAGATATCCGGTTTTTACTTCCAGACCAGTTTGAGTTTTTTTACCGCCTATATCTCTAAGATTGGCGTCCGGAATAATGATTTTCGGAGAATGATCCACAGAAGGACTTTATCTAAGATGCTTCTTTATGGTTTATTTTAAAATAATGTGGTGAAATCTAATGCCGTGGGCGATGATTAAGAAAATAATAAGTTAGGAGTTTGTATGGGGAAGGCTGTCATTGTAGAAGCGATGAGAACCCCTATTGGGCGGGGAAGAGAATTAGTTGGTCAGTTCAATGGTTTTCATGCGACAGAATTACTTGGACTTTTACAGCAAGGAATAGTTGAAAGAGCAGGAATTCAATCTTCTGAAGTAGAACAGGTAATAGGTGGTTGCGTTACTCAGGCTGGGCAACAAGCGAGTAACGTAACTCGAACAGCATGGTTAAACACAGCAGGTGACTACACGACAGGCGCCACGACTATTGACACCCAGTGCGGTTCAGGGCAGCAAGCAAACAATTTGATTCACGCTCTTATAGAAGCTGGAACAATCGATGTTGGATTGGCGTGTGGAGTAGAATTGATGAGTCGAGTGGGCTTAGGAGCAAATGTTTTCAATGGTCCTGGTTCTTCGAAACCTGATGATTTTCCTTGGGACAGCCCTAATCAATTTCAGGCTGCAGAGCGAATAGCTGCAAATAGAGGCATTAGTCGTGAAGAGGTAGACCAATGGGGGCTTCGCTCACAAGAAAAAGCATCTGTTGCACAAAGTGAAGGCAGATTTGAAAATGAAATTCTTCCAATAAATGCCCCCGTTTTAGATTCTGAAGGTGAGAAAACTGGTGAGACTTTATTGGTTAATTCTGATCAAGGCATTCGTGACACTAATTATGAATCTCTTGCAAGTTTGAATCCAGTATTAGAAGAGGGCATTCATACGGCTGGCAACTCTTCGCAGATTTCTGACGGAGCAGCAGGTTTGTTATGGATGGATGAAAATCGAGCTAAAGCAAGTGGGCTCAAGCCTCGTGCAAAAATCGTCGCGAACGTAGTTGTAGGTACAGATCCTTATTATTTGTTGGATGGTCCAGTAGACGCTACAAAAAAGATTTTATCTAAGTCTGGAATGAGTCTTTCTGATATTGACTTATTCGAATGTAATGAAGCTTTTGCGTCTGTTGTTTTGTCGTGGCTTGGAGAAAATCCAGAGATTGATTCTGAAAAAGTTAATGTAAATGGTGGAGCGATTGCATTAGGCCATCCAGTAGGAGCAACGGGGTCTCGCTTACTGGTCACTGCACTAAACGAACTTGAAAGAAGAGATGGTTCTTTAGCGATGGTAACTATGTGTTGTGGTGGCGCAATAGGAACAGCAACTATTATTGAAAGGATTTAATATGGGTGCTCTTGACGGGAAGGTAGCCGTTGTTACAGGTGCTGGAAGAGGTCTAGGCCGAGTTGAAGCTCTGGAATTAGCGAGGCATGGAGCGAGTGTTGTTGTTAATGATCTCGGGCTATCAAGAGACGGAATCGGAGCTGATACTGAGCCGGCTGACTCTACTGTTTTAGCAATTACTGAACAAGGAGGGAATGCAGTAGCACATTTTGGTGATATTGCGGACTGGGATCAGTCTCAGGAATTGATAAATACTGCTGTAGAACAATTTGGTTCGTTAGACATTTTGGTTAATAACGCAGGTTTTATTCAAGACTCTATGTTGCAAAAAATGACCGAAGAACAATTTGATTCGGTTGTAAGAGTTCATTTGAAGGGACATTTCTGCATGATGCGTCACACGATGGCTCATTGGCGGGAGGTTTGGAAAAAGGAAGGAGAAAAGCCACTAGGGGGAAGAATTATTAATACTTCATCCGAGGCAGCATTAATAGGAGCTTTAGGAACAGGAAATTATAGTGCAGCTAAAGCGGGAATAATTGCCTTAACTCTTTCGGCCGCCAGAGAATTACAACGATTCGGATGCAATGCAAATGTTTTAGTTCCAAGAGCTAGAACTCGTATGAATATGGGGGGGCCGTCAGCTCCACTCTTCGAAAAACCTGAAGAAGGTTTTGATACATACGCACCTGAACATGTGGCCCCATTAGTGGCTTGGTTGGCATCACCTAACTCTGAAAGAGTTTCGGGGAATGTTCTACAAATTTGGGGTGGAGAGCTTGTTGTTTACGAAAAACCTCGACGAATTTTTGAAACTTCGACAGATGAAGCATGGTCTTTGGAGGCGATTGATTCTGAGCTTGGTCCTTTTTTCTCTAATAAAGAACCAATAACTGACGGTTTTGGAATTTAATTAGTCTTATTCAAAGCTTCTTCAGTAATTAATTTTCCAAGAGTGCTTAAGCTTTTTCCGGCACCACCCAAAGTGTCAGCTAATTGGATAACCCACAAGAAATAACGATGAATTGGGTGTGTAGTATCTGCACCTGTCCCACCATGCAGATGTTGAGTAGCTACTACAACTCTTTGTCCAGCTTCTGATGCCCACCATTTTGCTGCGGCGACAGCTTTAGAGCATTCAAAACCTTTGTCAAACTGCCATGCAGCTTGTAACTGTGTGACCCTTATTCCGTCTATATCGATATGTGCATCTGCGGCTTGCAGAGCGACTCCTTGATTCGTAGATAAGGGTCTCCCAAATTGTTCTCGTTCCGAAACATGTTGAGCGGTCATTGTTAAAGCTTCTTCACAACAGCCAAGAACGGTGGCGCAGATACCAATTTTTGCTATTTGTGAAATTTCTTGAAAAACTATTTCACCTTCTTCGTCTAAAAGATCTTCCTCGTTTAATTCAACAGCGTCAAATGAAAGGTTTCCCTGAAGTTCAAGGTTAGTTGTTTCCACGATTGTGTTATGCAGCCCCTTTTTTTCTAGAGGGACGATCGCTATTCTTTGATTTTCATCAATTGTTACCGGTACTAGAACAGCACTACTTAAAGCAATAGCGGGCACTGCAAGCTTTTCACCCGTTATACGCCATCCTTTGCCATCGCTTTCAGTAGTTAGATTTGTTGCATTTGTTTGTGGGTTCCATGCCCCTGTAAGTATCAGATTTCCTGAGCAAACTTCTCTTAACCATTGTTCTTTTTGGGCGTTTTTACCATATTTTGATATTGCCCAAGACCCGAGAACAGATGTGGCAAAGAGTGGCACGGGGGCAACTCTTCTTCCTTGTTGTCGAAGCAAAAGGGAAAGTTCCACCATTCCTAAATCCAATCCTCCATAATTTTCAGGAATGGTTATTCCTAATAATCCAGAATCGGCAAGTGCTTCCCACAGATTTTTATCAAACCTTTGATCGGTTTTTTCAACTTCGGTGACTCTGTCGCTTGTTGATAAGTCAGTAAAAATTTTCTCAGCAAGGTTGGATAACTCTATTTGATCTTCAGAAAAGTCAAAATTCATTAGCTTTTTTTGCTTTCTGCTTGCCGGTTAGCCCTTGCCATTCCTAACCCTACCCATGCAACAATTTCTCTCATGACTTCATTGACGCCTCCACCAAAAGTGTTAATTTGAGCTGCTCGTCCCGCTCTTTCCAGGTCGCCAAATAAAACTGATCCTTCTTGACCACCTTTGATTCGACCTTCTTCGCCGATGATTCCAAGTAAACGTTCATATATTCTGACTGCTGCTTCTGTTCCATAGACTTTTACTGCAGATGAACGGTCGGGTGTAAGCCGACCGTTTTCGACATCAATGGTCATACGCCAATTCATAAGTTTCAGTGCTTCAAGTTCTGCATAGCAACGGGCGAAATCGAGTTGCACCCATGGCGTATCGATCACCAATCCTCCGTCTGAAGATTCATTTTGCGTCGCCCATGTCAAAGTTTCTTCATAAAGGCGAAAAGCTAAAGCGCTAGTAGCAGCAAGACCAACTCTTTCATGGTTGAGTTGTGTGGTGATCAGCTGCCAACCACTGTTTATTTCACCTAACAAATTTTCTACTGGGACTCTTACATTGTCATAGTAAGTACTAGTTGTTGGAACCCCACCGACAGTATTTATTGGAGTCCAAGAAAAACCTTCTGATTCTGTCGGGACGATGATCAGTGAGATACCTTTATGTTTTTTTGCTTCTGGATCTGTTCTGCAAGCTAACCAGATGAAGTCGGCTTCATTAGCGCCACTTGTATAAATCTTCCCTCCGTTTATTATCCATTCATCTCCGTCTTTAACGGCTTTAGTTCGTAGTGAAGCTAGATCAGTTCCTGCAGAAGGCTCAGAGTATCCACATGCGAAAATTATCTCACCATTTAAAATTCCTGGAAGGTATTTCTGTTTTTGGTCTTCTGTACCAAATTCTATAATTGTTGGTCCAACTGTGTTGAGTGTCACGAATGGCATTGGACAGTTGGCTCTTTGTGCTTCATCGAAAAGAATGAATTGATCTGTTGGTGGTCGTCCTCCACCGCCATACTCGACTGGCCAGCCGAGACCCAACATTCCATCTGTGCCTAGCTGGCGGAAAATTTTTTTGCGAGTTTCTGAGCTTGTGTCTGCATCTCTTAGATTTTCACGGGTTTCTTCGGTCATTATTCCCGCAAAATATTTTCGTAATTCGTCTCGTAATGCTTTTTGTGACGTTGTTTCTTTTAGTTCCATAAGATTTTTAATTTAGAAGTAACTATTTTCAATGTTATAAAAATTGTGGTCGGGCCCGGCATCGATCCGGGGACCTTCCGCTTTTCAGGCGGACGCTCTACCAACTGAGCTACCCGACCGCAAACTGCGGTAAAACACTCCAGCTTTGCGGTCCTGACGGGATTTGAACCCGCGACCTCCGCCTTGACAGGGCGGCGTGCACTCCAAACTGCACCACAGGACCAAAGTAACTTCACACTAAAAGTGCTTGTAGCTACTTTATGATTTATTTAGTTTTGTACCCCCAACGGGATTCGAACCCGTGTTACCGGCGTGAAAGGCCAGCGTCCTAGGCCACTAGACGATGGGGGCTGATTTCCTTTAGAAGTTTTGCCACGATAGCAGAGGCTTGAGTATTCGCGTTCCTCTTTGGATTATCTTTATTGCCTCCCACATCACATTATTTATATTTTCTATTAATAAAAGATCACTATTCATGTTAATACGGTCTCAACTTTATAAATGCGTTTGAGTATCAAAACCTGATTCTTAATTCCGGTGAGATAGTAATGAATTTTGTTACATAAGATTAGTTTATGGAGTTAAAAGATTGTGTTGCGGTTGTAACTGGTGGGGCTACAGGGATTGGAAAGGCTTTAGTTGAGCGCTTTCATAAAGAAGGTGCCTCGGGTTTAGTGGTAGCTGATTTAAATATCGATGGTGCAAAAGAAGTTGCTGAGAGTGTTGGTGGTATGGCTGTCGAGTGTGATGTTTCAGATGAAAGTGAAGTATTGAAACTTATATCTGAAACAGTTGAGAAGTTTGGTCGGATAGATCTAATGGTTTCAAATGCAGGATATGTAACTGTAGGTGCTTTGGAGTCACCCGACGAAGATTTAAAGAAAATGTTCGATGTTCATGTTATGGCTCATCTTTGGGCAGCTAGACATGCGATTCCTCACATGATTGAAGCAGGTGGAGGCTATTTATTAAATACTGCTTCTGCAGCAGGCCTCTTAACTCAGTTAGGTTCCTTGCATTATTCTGTAACTAAGCATGCTGCAGTTTCTCTTTCAGAGTTTTTAGCAATTACTTACAGGGAGAATGGAATTAAAGTTTCGGTACTATGCCCTCAATCGGTAGAAACTGATATTTTGCAGAACAGTCCCACTAGAGATCTATTCGCTGAAGATGCTGGCAACCCAGCTGCTGTTGATGGTGTATTAACAGCAGAAGAAGTAGCTCAAACTGTCGTTGAAGGACTTAGAGAAGAAAAATTTTATATTCTTCCTCACCCAGAAGTTTCAGAATATTCACGACGTAAAAGTGATGATATTGATAGATGGTTAGCTGGAATGCATAGATTTCAACAAAAGTTATTTCCCGCGGGGGAGTCACCATCTGATTGGCTTATTTCTTAAAACCAGTTTTTTGAGTTTGCGAATCCAAATGAACCCATAGCCTAAGGATGATGCCTGTTTATAGTCCCGATTCGATTCGTTTTAGAATAAATTCTTTTTTCGTATTAACGAAACCAGCGATAATCCGTACTTTATTAATTACGACTGTTCCAACAATGTTTGTTGCAAAAAAAGGGACACCTTCTTTATGGCTAATTATTGCAACTATGGTTGGAGGTTCACTAGCTGCAGCTGGAGCTAATTCATTCAACATGGTATTAGATGCCGATATTGATAAGAAAATGAATAGAACTAGTAATCGGCCTCTAGTCACAGGTGCAATTACACCCAAAGAAGCTACAGTTTTCGCTTTTGTTTTAGAGATAGGAGCATTTATCTGGCTTCTTAGCTTTGTTAATCTCTTAAGTGCATTTTTAGCTACCTCTGCGACTGCTTTCTACGTGTTTGTCTACACAATGTGGTTAAAGCGTTCCTCTACTAGCAACATAGTTATTGGGGGTGCAGCCGGATCAGTACCTGTTCTAATCGGTTGGGCTGCTGTGACAGGCTCTTTAGCCTGGGCTCCAGTTTTATTATTTAGTGTGATTTTTTTCTGGACTCCGCCTCATTTTTGGGCTTTAGCAATTAATTATCGTGATGATTATGCAGCAGCAGAAATTCCTATGCTTCCAGTTGTTACAGGCTTAAAAGAAACAGGACGACAAATAGTCTTGTATTCATTTGTTTTAATAGTATTTTCGATAGCTTTTTTCTTTGTTGCAGAAATGGGTATCTATTATTTAATTGCGGCTATAGGACTTGGCGCCTTGTTCTTATTTTTCGCTTTCAATATTTTTTTTAATCCTGTTGAAAAAAATGCTACGCGACTATTTCGCTATTCAATTACTTATATTTTCTTACTCTTTAGCTCTATGGTTATAGATGTTCTTTTGTAAGTTTTAATTGAGAAATTTTAAACAAGAGAATTAAAATTCAATATTAAGTAATTAGTTTTGTGCATTAGAGAACAGCTAAAGTGACATAATTAATAGTTGTTTGATCAACTTTTTTTGCCATAAAAACAGGTAGATTTAGTTGAGCAAAGTTTCAATTTTTTAACCCCCAGGACACAGGATTCAATGACTACTACTGATACCGCACCAGATCCTGTAGCGGTTACTAGCGAAGAAGACCAAACTTTCGTAGAGCGTTTGGTTACTAGCACAAGTAATTTATCTATAGGAAAATCTTGGATTTTCAGTGGTTGTTTTTATTTGGTTTTTTCTGCGGTTTTGGGGTTTTTGCTGGAAATTGTCAGATTTGATTCTGATAGTTACTTAATTTTTTCTGATGTCGACAAGTTTTTTCAGTTTTGGTCATTGCACCGTACTTCAATAGTTCTTTTAGTCGTAGTGCCAATGATTATTGGTTTAGCTATGTGCATAGTGCCTCTTCAAATAGGTGCAAATTCGATTGTTTTTCCTAGAGCAGCTGCTTTAGGTTTTTGGGTTTGGTTTTTGGGTTCCGGTATTACAGTTTTTGGATTTTTGGCCGATGGTGGTTTTGGAGCTCCAGAGCTAGGAAGCCAACGCGAAGCAGTCGCACTTACACTCGTAGGGTTTCTTTTGGTAATTACTGGAATATGTACAGCAGTTATTTGTTTACTCACAACCATCATTTCAGGCCGATGCATGGGGATGAACTTACGTAGAATTCCTCTTTTTAGTTGGACAATGCTGGTTGCTGGAACACTTTGGATTTTGACGTTACCAGTTTTGGCAGCAAATTCGATTTTGACTTATGTTGATTTGAAAGGTCGTTCCGCAATTTATTTTGGATCTGAAGATTTGATATGGGAACAAATCTCATGGGCATTTACTAATCCACAAATATATGTGTTTGTTTTACCGGTAATCGGGATCGCGTATGACATTGTTCCAGTTGCCGCAAAGGTTAGGCAGAGGAATCATGATTTGATATTGATCCTTTCAAGTCTTTTCGGGATTATTGGTTTCGGAGCCTACGCTCAGCCATTTTTTGATACTCCTGGAACTCCCGTACGAGAAGAAGCCTTGTATGTAGTCACAGCTCTTTTGGCAGTTCCATTAACCTTCTTTCTTTTAGTAGGACTCTTAGACAGTTTAAAAATGGGTGCTAAAAATCTGACTAGACACCCACCTGCTCCTATGGTTCTTTCTCTTTTGTCTTTGCTTCTTCTGATTTCTGGAACGATCCTGGGAGCTTTAAGAGCAATAGAACCTTTTGAGCTACTGTCTCGATCATCAACCAGTGCTCAATTGAAATTGACAATCGCATCTGGGCTAGTTGCAGTAATTGCAGCGATGCTTTGGTGGGGTGAACGAATTATTGGTAAAAGCGCAAAGCAAGGATTTGGTTTAATTTCAGGAATTCTTATTACTGCAGGTTCATTATTGAGTGGTCTTTCAGATTCAGTAAATGGATTTTTAGGTTTAGATGATTTTGCAACAGTAGGTTTTCTTCAGGAAGTATCTGCTGAACAGTTAGTAAAGATACTTATCCCATTTTCATTTATAGGGTCGTTACTTATTTTTGCTGGTGCTGTTTTATTTTTGTTCGTTGAATTATTGAGATCTAAAAACGGTCCGGTTTCTGAAGCAGATCCATGGAATGGTCATACTCTTGAGTGGACAGAAGAAATAGTGATAGTTGAATCTGAAAGGCCATTGTTGGATGAAATAGAAAAGGCAGCAAATTAATGTCTAATACTGCCTTACCGCCATCAGAATCCAGACCTAGAACACTTGTCACAGGGGCAGTTTTAGGAAGCATAACTATTGTCATGTTTTTCGCTGGATTATTTGCAATCTATTTTTCGATGAGGGCAGATACTAATGCTTGGGGAAGTGAATGGTTTCCAGAGGGAGCTATTCAACTTGTGCCTGGTGGAATGAATATGGCAACTTTGTCTCTTTCAGTGATAACTATGGCTTGGGCTGTGCGTTCGGTTTCCAATAATGATCGTATTCACACTTATCTAGCTCTCGGTTTAACGGCTCTTCTTGGGGTTGCTGTAATTAACCAAACTGTTTTTTATCTCAACGACATTGGATTGCCGATTGATTACAGCAAATCCACTACATTGCTTTTTACGATTGTTGGTGCGCATATGACGATGATTGCCATCGGAGTGATCTGGAATCTGCTTTTATTAGTAAGAGCTTTTGGGGGCCAAGATACTAAACGCCATCAGGATCTAGTTTCTGCTTTATCTTTTTATTGGTACGCAGGAGTTGCTGTCTATTCGATCATTTGGATCGGCATATACATAGCGAAGTAGGGATGTGATTTACTGATGCTTACGACAGGATTCAAGCTTTGGTTCGGACTTTGTGTCGTGATGGTAGTAGCTGCGATTTTTGCTGGATATACAACAGGCGGAACAGAAACAGGTCCGATTTCTTTGGGTTGGAAGGGTGGAGTTGGAAACCATGTGGTCTACACACTCCTTATGATTGGTGCGGCTTCAATGGCTGTAATAGGAGTTGTCAGTCAGGCTTTTCGTGACAGTGACTCAGAAGCAGTGATTGAGTTGCTAGGGACTGAAGAGGTACCCGAAGCACAGTCAGATGTAGGTAGTTCTTGGTGGCCTATCTTTACTGCTTTAGGATTAAGCATTTTGGTCGTTGGGTTAGTAGTACATGCAGCAATTTTTATCTTAGGTATCGTAATAATTTTTGCAATCGGCATCGAATGGACAATGACAAATTGGTCTGAAAAAGCAACATCAGATCCAGAGCTAAATCGTGAATTACGGGAAAGACTTATGCGACCTATAGAAGTGCCACTGATTGGGGCCTTGAGTATTGGAGTTTTAGTTCTAGCGGTTTCACGAATTTTTCTTTCTTCATCTGCTTCCGGAGCTGTTTTAGCTGCAACTATTGTAGGTCTTCTTATTTTCGGTACAGCTCTTTTTATAAGCACACGTCCATCTATTTCTAGAGGTTTGGTCCAAAGTATTCTTTTTCTAGGAATAGCTGGAATTTTAATTGCTGGTCTTATTTCAGCAGTTGTAGGTGAACGTGATTTCCATCATAAAGGACCTGATCACCATGACGATTCACATGCAGAGGTTGAACATTGAAACCCTTTTCTAGTCCTATAAGGTCGCGGTTTTATTTAATACTTTCAGCATTCTTTTTATTTTTTACAGGGTGCGCCTCGGATGCTGAACTTGACACGCTAGAACCACAAGGTCCTTCTGCGCAATCAATAGATTCACTATCAAATCCAGTTTTTGTCATTGCGGGAATAGTTTTACTTCTAGTAGTTGGCGGAACTTTTTATATGTTTCGCTTTCGAAGCGATCATTCCGATGAAGATTTCCCTACTCAAACTCATGGAAATCTAAAATTAGAAATTTTATGGACTTTAATTCCAGTTTTGATACTTGCTGGCGTAGCTGTTTTTACTCTTATAACCCTTGCAGAAATAAACAGTACTGAAGAAAATGCTATGGCCTTATCAGTAGAAGGTGAAACAGTTACATGGGAACCAGAAGTAGTAGTGATTGGTCAGCAATGGTGGTGGGAGTATAGGTATTACCTAGACGGCTTAGAAGGAGTTGATCTTTCAGATGCTCGAAATCTTCCTCCAGCAGACATCGTCACCAGCACTCAAATGGTAATACCAACTGGAGAAGAAATTGAATTGAAAATTTTAAGTCGCGATGTCATTCATAGCCACTGGATACCTGCCTTGAATGGTAAAAAAGACGCTGTTCCAGGAAGGGTTCACCCGTGGAAAATTGAAGCAGATGAACCAGGTGTTTATTTTGGACAATGCACAGAGTTTTGTGGGCTTTCTCATTCAAGAATGCGGATGCAAGCCGTAGCAATGGACCCGATTGATTTTCAGAACTGGATTAATGAACAAATAGAACCAGCTTCAGATCCAGTTAGTGAAACTGCACAGAGAGGGCAAGAAACCTTTAGTTCTCTATGTACTCGCTGTCATGTCGTTAACGGTTTAAATGATGAAACTTCCATTGGCGCAGATTTAGTTTCAAATGCTGCACCAAATCTGACTCATTTCATGAGTCGAACCACTTATGCAGGTGGAATTTTTAATCTATATGAACCTGATGGTTCTCTTGACCGAAGCCAATTAGAAGCGTGGCTTCGTAATTCTCCTGAAGAAAAGCCTGCTTATGCGCAAGGTAGAAGAGGTATGCCAAATATGGGCTTAGATGAAAAACAGATAGATGACATAGTTGCTTATTTACAAACTCTTGGAGAAAGACCCTCGAGTGAAATTATCTCTGCTACGGAGGTTGAATAATGACTCAAACGATGGAACCGTCTTCAATGACAACTTCTAATGGCGAAAAGTCACATCGACCTTTAGGGGTATACACAAGACCTAAAGGCGGAGGAGGATGGAGAGACTGGGTAACAACAGTTGATCATAAAAAAATCGGTATTCTCTACGGAGCTGCCGCTCTTTTCTTTTTTGTAATTGGTGGAATAGAAGCTCTACTAATAAGGTTGCAGCTAGCCACTCCTAATGGAACTGTCTTAGGTGCAGATACTTACAATCAGGTTTACACGATGCATGGCGTAACAATGATTTTTTTAGCGGCCATGCCTTTAGCCGCAGCGTTTGCAAATTATCTGATTCCATTACAGATAGGTGCAAGAGATGTGGCTTTTCCTCGCCTAAACGCGATGTCATTTTGGGTTTTCTTGGCAGGTGGGATATTTATAAATCTTTCATGGCTTTTTGGAGGAGCTCCTGATGGAGGTTGGTTTGCTTATGCACCTAATACAGGAATTGTCTTTTCACCGAGCCATGGAATGGACTTTTATGCTATTGGACTGCAGATAACAGGGATAGCATCATTAGTTTCAGGAATTAATCTAACGGTGACGATTTTTAATATGCGCGCTCCCGGTATGACTCTTTTCAAAATGCCTGTCTTTACCTGGATGATGTTAGTTGTACAGTTGCTCTTAGTCTTCGCGATGCCAGTAATTGCAGTGGCTCTTTTCTTGCTTACATTCAGTCGATTGTACGGAGCTACTTTTTTTACTCCAGAATTAGGTGGAGATCCTTTATTGTGGCAGCACCTATTTTGGATTTTCGGCCATCCAGAAGTTTATATTTTGGTACTTCCTGCGTTTGGAATTATTTCTGAAGTTATTCCAACATTTTCGAGAAAACCTATTTTTGGTTATCCATTCATGGTGTTTTCTGGAATTGCAATTGGTTTTATGGGTTGGGGCGTTTGGGCTCACCATATGTTTGTATCAGGTATAGGTCCTGTTTCAGTTGCAGCGTTTTCCTTATCTACAATGTTTATTGCTGTTCCAACTGGAGTAAAAATTCTTAACTGGATGGCAACTATGTGGGGTGGCCGTATCAAGTTCAGTGCGGCAATGCTTTTTGCTATTGGCGTGGTTTCGATGTTTACGATAGGCGGGCTATCAGGTGTTACGCATTCAGTTGCGCCTGCAGATACACAACAGACAGATACTTATTACATAGTTGCACATTTTCATTATGTGATTTTCGGAGGGATAATTTTTGGACTTTTCTCAGGTTTCTATTTTTGGTGGCCGAAAGTATTTGGACATAAACTCAGTGAAAAAATGGGAAAACTTAATTTCTGGGTGATGTTGGTGGGATTCAATCTGACTTTTGGGCCTATGCATATTCTTGGCCTACAGGGAATGTCGAGAAGAATTGATACATATAGTCCTGGTTTCGGATTCGAAACTTGGAATTTAGTAGTCACAATTGGTTCTTTTATGATTGCGCTGAGTGTATTGATATTTTTAATTAATGTGGTCATATCAGCAAGGAACGCAAGGGGGCTTCCACCTACAGAACCTGATCCGTGGGACGCTAGAAGTCTTGAATGGATTACCCCTAATCCAACTCCGGCTCATAACTTCGATGAAATTCCAATAGTTGAAAGTTTGGATGAGTTCTGGCATCGTAAGTATGGATCTGATGAAGATGGAAAAGTTGTAAGAGTCGCTACAGCCGAAGAGGTCTGCCAAGATGGGACAGCTGAAGGCGTTCATCTTCCATCTCCTTCTTATTGGCCTCTAGTTTTTGCCATTGGCTTACCATTTATTGGCTTAGGTCTTATTTACAGTTTGTGGCTCTGTGTATTCGGAGGAGCGCTTGCGTTAATGGGTCTTTACGCATGGGTTTTCGAACCAGTCGATGATCCTGATGTAGATCACCATGAACCTCAAAAGGAGGACGCGTAAGTGACTAATCAAACCCATTCAGAGGAGACTTCGACAGGACTCTCTCATAATAAATTAGGTATGTGGGTATTTCTCGGTTCTGAGTGCCTTCTTTTCGGAGCTTTGATATCTACCTATTTGATTTACAGGGGACGTTTTGCTGATGGTCCAGCCCCCGGAGATATCTTTGACATTCCTTTTACCTCGGTGAGCTCATTTGTACTTTTGATGAGTTCATTAACAATGGTTCTCGCTCTTTCAGCACTGCAACGTGGAGATGAAAGAAATAATAGACTTTGGCTTCTAACAACTGCTCTTCTTGGTGCCGTGTTCGTTGGAGGCCAAGTTTATGAGTTCACGACATTTCTACGTGAAGGGCTCGGATACTCAACTAGTCCTTTTTCTTCTGCCTTTTTTACTCTTACAGGTTTTCATGGAGTTCACGTAAGTCTTGGAGTGGTTTTTCTTATGTCACTTTACATATCTTCAGCTCGCGGTAATTTACATAAAGAACGTGCGGAAACGGTCGAACTAATAGGTCTCTATTGGCATTTTGTAGATATTGTTTGGATTTTTATTTTCACCGTTATCTATTTGGTTCCATCACCTACAAGTTGAAATAGAGGATAAAAAATGAGTACGGAAACTGAACATACAACTGAATTTGAAAAGAACGATGAAGAGCATGGGCATGAACACCCTTCTGATAAAAAATATTTTCAGATTGCTGGAGTTCTTGCCATTCTTACAGCTTTAGAAGTAGGCACATATTGGTTAGAAAGTATGCCTGGCGAGATACTCATTCCTTTATTGATGATAATGATGGTCGTAAAATTTTTTTATGTAGCCGCTTGGTTTATGCACTTACGTTTTGACAATTCGCTATTTATGAAGTTTTTTGTATCGGGATTGGTTTTGGCAAGTATTGTGTATGCCATTTTTCTTACAGTTTTTGAATTTTGGCATAAAGGTTGATTGCCATTTTTCTAGGCATCCCAGACAATTTAACTAAGGACTCATAAAGATGGCTTTAGTCGTCGCAGCAATTAATCCTTGGGCATGGGAACCTCACCCAGAAGTTTGGGTATTAGTGGTGGCGATTTTGGTTCTCGGAATATGGGCAGTAAAAGGGATTGGCCCTAAGGTTGTTGCTTCAGATAAACCAATAGTCACTAGCTTTCAAAAGACAACTTTTTTTACAGCAGTCTTACTTCTTTTTCTGTCGGCTGACTGGCCAGTGCACGATGTAGCTGAAGACCATCTTTATTCCGTTCATATGTTTCAACATCTTGTAATAACTTTTATAGTTCCCCCTCTGTTTTTACTATCTACTCCTCGATGGTTAGCTGAGTTAGTTGTTCTAGATTCAGGAAGAAGTTCTAGGATTCTCAGAAGAGTGTCTCATCCAGTGTTAGCTGGGGCAGTTTTTAATGCTCTAGTTGCATTAACTCATTGGGGTGGAATTGTTCAAGCTTCAGCAGATTCAGGGATATTCCATTACTTGGTGCATCTTCTGCTATTTATTTCGGCTATTTTTATGTGGATTCCAGTAGTTTCACCTTTACCTGAACTTCGTTTGTCTCCTTTAGCGCAAATGTTGTATTTATTTTTGATGTCAATTATCCCAACGGTTCCTGCTGCTTGGTTGACTTTTGCCGAAGGCACTGTTTACAGTCATTACGATGATGGGTATCAAATGTGGGGAATTAGTGTCCAATCAGACCAACAAGCAGCTGGATTCATTATGAAACTTGTTGGAGGTTTTTATCTTTGGGGAATCATCATTTTTAAATTCTTCAAAATTGCTGGGGTTCACAGAGAAAACCAGACTCTCAGACCGGCATCTCTCAAAGAAACTAATAAAGATGAAAAATTGGTTAATGCCAACTCGCTTAGAGACTAAGTTAATTAAATGATTGATATCCGTTTATTGCGCAATGATTTCGCATCAGTTAAAGAAGCGATTTCTAGACGTAGAGAAGATACTGATTCTTTAGATCTGATAATTGAATTAGATGAAAAACAAAGATCAACTGCTGAAAAAAGAGATCAATTGCGTAATGAAATTAAAGAAATTTCAAGACAAGTAGGCGACCTTCATAAATCTGGAAAAACAGATGAGGCCGGCCCTCTTCAAGAGTCGAGTCGTGAAATGAGAGAAAAGGAAGAAGCGCTTAGTGAAGAATGCGACCAGTTGTCTAATGAGATACGAGAGTTGCTATTAAGAGTTCCTAATATTCCTGCTGAACAATGTCCTAATGGTGAAAGCTCTGATGACAATGTAGTCATAAAAGTCGAAGGTAAAGATGAGAGCGCATGGGAGAATTATCAACGTGTGCCTCATTGGGAAATTGGGGAAACTTTAGGCATTCTTGATGTTGAAAGAGCAACAAAACTTTCTGGAGCTATGTTTGCCATGTATACGGGTCTGGGGGCTACTTTATGTCGAGCATTGATTCAGTATGGGCTAGATCGAAATGCTGATGCTTACCGTGAGATAAGACCCCCTACTCTTGTTTTGACAGAAACAATGGTGTCAACAGGTCATCTCCCAAAGTTTGCAGATGACGCATATCATCTTGAGCGGGACGATCTTTGGGCAATACCTACAGCTGAAGTTCCGCTCACGTCATATGCTCGTGATGAGATTATTAGCGAAAGCGAATTACCAATGAAGTTAATGTCTCACACTTCTTGCTTTAGACGTGAGGCAGGTTCAGCTGGAAGAGACACACGAGGTCTTTTGAGAGTCCATGAGTTTGACAAAGTTGAACTTCTTGCTTACGCAACTCCAGAACAAGCCCAAGAGGTTCATGAGGACATACTCTCTAGAGCTGAGTCAGCAATTGCTGATTTGGGTTTAAGTTATCGGATCCTCGATTTATGTTCAGGAGATTTAGGAAATTCTTCAGCACGAACTTTTGATATTGAGGTTTATGCTCCTGGTGCAGAGCAGTGGCTTGAAGTTTCATCGGTTTCTTGGTTTAGTGATTACCAAGCGCGCAGAGCAAACGTTAGATATCGTTCAGAAGCAGAAAAAGGAACGTCGGTTGTACATACTCTCAATGGTTCAGGTTTAGCGGTGCCGCGTGTGTGGGCTGCAATTGTAGAAACATACAGGCAAGAGGATGGCAGTATTCGAATCCCTGACCCTCTCTTGCCTTACATGCAAGGTGTAAAAAGTATTAATTGATATTAAATATTCAGCCCAATTGTGGCTGCTAGTACACCTGTAATGACGGTAAGTAGTGCATAGACCAAACCAGGTCGATAGTTGCCTTCGGATAAGGAATCTATGTTGGCGCAAAAAGCAGAAAAGGTTGTCAGTGAACCAAGACCTCCAATTCCGATAAGTGTTAACCCTGTATCGCTTAAGTCAACCATAAGACCGAGACAAAATGAACCGATGACATTCACTATAAATGTTCCCTTATGAGCACCAAAAAATATTGTCGTTTTCCATCTGATGACACTTCCGACAGCCGCTAAAGCAAAAAAAGCTATAACTACCATCGTTTACTTTCACATATTTTTAAGGAATTTTTAAACAGAAGAATTCCGACTAATACTGAAATAAATAAATAACAAAGGGGAATGAAAATTTCATTGTCACGAAATAGAATCGCTATTTCAAGTGAGAATGTTGAAAAAGTGGTTAAGCCTCCGCATAGGCCAGTACCCCAAGTAAGTAGAGTCTTACGGTTTTTATTACTCGCTAAAAGCATTCCGAGAGCGGCGCAACCAAAAAGATTAATTAACAGTGTGGGCCATGGAAAAATTTGGGTTGTCGTATTTTCTATGACCAACCAGCGAAGACCCGCTCCCAGAGATCCGCCAATCCCCACTCTAAAAAAATCGTATTTACCCATTTGCAAACATTACATCCTGATATTTGTAGTAGTTGACTATTTTGACTAGACCTTTTATATGGATTTAAGACGGGTACGTAAAGAATACGAAAGTCGTGGCCTATATGAAGATAATTTAGTTAGTGATCCAATTGACCAATTTAAAATCTGGTATTCGGAGATAGAAGAGGTCGGCTACTTAGAACCTAATGCAATGGTTTTAAGCACTGTTGATAAAAATGGTTCTCCGAGCGGAAGAAATGTCCTTTTAAAAGAGGTCCGTGAAGATGGATTTGTTTTCTTTACTAATTATGAGAGTAGGAAAGCTAACGATATTAAAAATAATGAAAAAGTTTCTCTGACTTTCAGTTGGAATGAATTACGTAGGCAGGTTTCCATTGAAGGGATAGCTGAAAAGATCTCCGAAAGCGAATCAGATGAATATTGGGCAATGAGGCCACATGAAACCAAAATAGGGTCTTTAGTCTCCAATCAAAGCAGCAGAATTCCTAGTCGAGAGGAATTAGATACTGCATTTGAAACGCAGGAATTAAAGTGGCGAGGTAGTGAAGTTCCAAGACCTCACCATTGGGGAGGATATAAAGTTTCGCCAAACTTCATTGAATTTTGGCAGGGAAGACAAAATCGGCTACATGACAGAATAGGTTATGAGCTAACTGTTAATGGATGGATTTTTACTCGCTTATCACCATAATTTTTCAACAATTTTTTGCGTCATTCCAAGTATTAATTCCTGAGACCAATCCTTCAATAAGTTTGTTTAAATCTTCAGAACGTGGAGTTCCGTCTGCATCCGACCAAAAATTATGCTCTCTGTTCCATCTTAAACCAGGTGGTATTTCAATTTGGACTCCTCCGTTAATTGGAAAATTAACCGGATTGTCAGGATGGACACCTCTAAGAGGTGGCGGGATGCTATCTATTTGATCTACCACACGATATTCTTCGGGGAGCACCTCTCTTAGCGAACCTGCTAGGTGATAAGCCAATTTTCTGTTGCTTCCTCCGAGTAGTAAAGCCCAAAAATCATCTTCTTTTCCATATCCGTGAATCGAGATAACAGTGTCAATTCTGTCTAAGAATTGACCAAGTTTTGAAGACTGATTTGGATCAAAATATTTAGAAGACAAATGTATTCTCGATCCTTCAGGTTGGATGACTGCATAGTAAGAAGAATCAGTGTTTTCCGCTACATCTCGAGCGACAGCTTCTGTTGCTCTTTCTAAGCCACCTCCATGTAGAGCGCAGACACCAAAAGAAGATCGAATTTCGATTTCTTCGGTTATTTCAGGGCTTGAAAGCAGTTCGGTGAAACTCTGAATTTTTTTGATCTCTGTCATCTCTTTTTCTCTTTAAGAAAAGCTGACAAACTTAAGTAAACAATTAAAAGAAAAATGCTTGAAACGAATACCTCAAAAGGAACTGCCCATCTTTCAGGTTTCTCGAACCAATTATTAATTCTTGCAGGCCATTTTGAAATCACATTTACTGTTGGCCTTATAAACAGCATTCCTTTATATAGGGCGCCTTCGAGGATGAGCCAAATTCCCAAAAGTGAAAATCTAAGATAATTTTTTGCAGTACCAGTAAATGCTGGGTTTAAACCCCAAAGTACGAAAGTTATTATTATCAGCCATAAAGCTAAACCTATTTCTAAGCCTCCGACTTCAGAGACCCAAATAGTCAAATGTGATTGGAGTTCGTTAATTTTTTCAACTATTGGATTACTTCCTGATCCAGGAGAATTTAAAGTTCTAATTTCGTAAATTCCGTAAATCAACAAATATGCACCACCTGTTAGTAGCGCAAGAGCACCTATTTGATCTACATACGGCAGTAATTTTCTAAGATTGCGAACGATACCACCTCTAGCCATAGCTAAAGACAAAGTTGTGATGGTTACAACAGCACCCAATCCGAGTGCATAAGTAAGAAAGATTATTATCCCTTCAATAATTCCTTCCCTGCTGAAACTTCCGGAGATTTGGAGTAAAAAGAGCGGGGCGGAACACCCAACTGAAACAATTGCGTAGGAAACACCGAAACCTATTACTGAGAAGAATTCATTTGATTTTGGGCCTCTTCTATTGAAAGAGGGAAACAATTTTTGATTTTTTTTAAGTAATAGAGAAAACCCGTATGGAATTAGAAGGATTCCTAAGGCGACAGTTATCCAAGGGGTTTTTTGTGCGATTGTCTCTTCGTTAACTAGATGAGAAATTACAAATCCAAGAAATCCAAAAACTCCTACGAACGTTGCTGTAAGAGTCAGACTTACCCATAAACCTCTTATGACTTGCTCTGGTCGTGCTTGGTTGTCAGCAGTATCTTTACCAATGAAATATCCGAGCCAAGTGGGAAGCATCGCAAAACCACATGGATTAATTGCTGTAATAATCCCAAGACTAAAAGGAAGGACGAGTTCGATATCAAACATCTAATAATTCCATTATTGATAGATTAAGGTTCTCTTCACTAATAGGACCTTGATAAATTGTTGATAATTTCCCTTCGGAATTAAAGAAAGCAGTTACAGGTAAGCCGATTACCTTTAACGATTTAGTGAAACTTCCATCAGGGTCATTTCCTAATAGATAAGAAATGTGAAGCTCCTCAGCTCTTTTTTTAGCCCTTGTCGGGGAGTCACTAATATTGATACCTATAAATTGTATTTCCTCTCCATGTTCACGATGGGCTGTTTCGAAATATGGCATTTCTTCTAAACAAGGAGTACACCAGGTGGCCCATAGGTTCACAACCATAGGTTGGTTATTTTTTTCATAAAGATTTTTAAGGGTTTCTGAACCGTTTTCCGTTTCAAAAGATTGATGCAATACGTTTTCATCAACCGTCTCAATAAGTTCTTCGCTACCACAAGCAGTAATCATTATCAGAATTATTAAAAAAACTTTCTTCACACCTATAAAGGTAGTCGGGAGATGAGCATTACGACTATCGATCGCAAAGTCATCTCCCAAACTAGCCCTTTGTAAATTGAGGTTCGTAAAACGTCACCTCAATTTGATTGGCTGGTCATCAAGCAGAACGGAGGGTGGACTGCAGGTGAACAGGTATAGGTATAACTGGAAACTCTTCTTCGGGCATAGGGATTTTACGAGGCCTTCCTCTCCCACGCTTATGAGTTAAGATTTTGCCTTTTCGGAACAATTGACCACCCCATACTCCCCAAGGTTCGTTTCTTTCTATTGCAGCTTCTAAACACAATGAAAGGGAAGGACACTCTGAGCAAATTCTTTTTGCTTGGGCAATGTCTCCTAGATCTTCAGAGAAGAATATTCCTGTAGGCACACCAAGTTCAGAGCATGCCGCTGTTTCTCTCCAAATTTCTGTTTTAAATTCTATTGCAAACATTTTTTACTCCTTTTTAAAGTTGATCTCAAAAATGAAAAAAGCCGCCGGATTTTCCGGCGGCGAAGGTTTTGCGTTTTAGCTATTTAGCTAGTTGCTTCCCAAGGCCGCTTTATGGTGAAAAATCCATACTTGTTAAACCAGAAAGAAATTGTCTCTGATGAAAGAGCTACTGGATTAACCGGTGTGAGTGCGTGAGAGGTTAAGGCATGACCAACGGTTTGATGACCGTAATGATTTCGAATTTTATTATTCATGCTCATTTTTTCTTTCTTATATAAACGAGTTTACCAAAACTACGCTAAGTGACCACTCAACACCTTTGAGTGAATTTTGTCAACTTATTTTTCAATAAAATCAATAAATTGTTAGAGATAGGCTTAAATCAGGCGAATTTATAAGTTTTTACGCCTTCTTCTTCTTTAGGCGTAGCCTCCCCTAGAATTCGTAAATGTTCGAGATGGGCATACGTTTCACTAGCGGCCATATCACCCCAAGATCTTTCTTTAAATAAGTATTTCATATACTCATTAACTGACGCTTCACCTATTGAATCACCGGTTTCTCTGATCAACTGTAAGCGTTCTATATGATGTTGAATAATGTCATCTGTTCTTTCAACCAGATTATGAAAAGGATGCCCATGAGCAGGCAAAACAAGAGAGACTTGTGAAAATTCTTTTGTTCTTTCTAAAGAATTAAAAAAAATGGCTAATGGGTCTTCCATATTTCCCATACCTCCTATATGCGGAGTAATGGTTGGTAGTACATGATCTCCTGATAAGAAAATTCCATCGACGGGGTCGTATAAACATAAATGGTCATGAGTATGCCCTGGGAGGTGAAGGGCTAACCAGATTCTTCCTCCAATGATTACTTCTTCAGAGTCTTCTACTGTCAAAGATGGTTTAGGTACTTGAAAAGACTTTGAATCAGCACCTGTATTACTTCCACTCCATTTTCTCAACTCTTCGACTGAAGGGGGTTCTCTTTTCGTACCCCACGGGGTCGGCCTACTAAGCATTTCACGAAGTTTCTCGATATCTTCGTCATCGGCAAGATCTAATGAAGCGGCATCGGGATTTTCCATAATGTCATCATGACCAAAAACTGAAGAAAAAGAAGAATGAGTAAGAACGTCAACTTCGTAATCCTCACGGAGTCTGTGGACTCCCCCGTAATGGTCAACATGACTATGGGTAACTATCGCGGTATGAACATGATTAAAGTTGCTTCCAATATCTTTAAGCCTCGCTTCGAGAGCATTCCATGACTCGTGTCCAGGTAATCCTGGGTCTACTAGGGATAGTCCGTTTTTGTCTTCAAGTGCATAGCAATTAACATGTCCTAGTCCAGGCATTGAAATTGGGAGCTGAAATCTGTAAATGCCCTCAGTAATTTCAGTAACTTCTTCTGAAGCTGGTTCTTGTTCTTGTCTCATTGGGCGCGGATCAAGATCTGTCTCTTCTGAAATATTTTCGCTCATGGGTTTATGAAAAGGTTTTCACGATAATGGCGGAGCTCAGCGATTGATTCGCGAATATCATCTAATGCTCGATGGCCTCCATTTTTTTTCGGAGCAGAATTTATAATTTCCGGATTCCAGCGTTTTGCAAGTTCCTTGATAGTTGACACATCAATTGACCTGTAGTGAAAAAAAGAAGCTAAATCCGGAAGACTTTCTGACAAGAATCTTCTATCTGTACCAATTGAATTTCCACAAAGGGGTATGGTTCCAGCTTTTTCAATGTGTTCTTTTAAAAAGTTCAAAGTTTTTTCACCAGCTAGTGAAAGGCTTGTATTAGATTTTGAAATTTCATCAAGTAAACCGCTAGATGTGTGCATTTGTTTTACGTGTTTGCTCATGTTCTCTAATTTTTCAGATGGTTGATGTATAACTAAGTTCGGTCCAACAGCAATTTCTTCTAGGTCATCATTAGTGATTAAAGTTGCAATCTCAACGATTACGTCTTCTATTGGGTCTAACCCTGTCATTTCTAAATCCATCCAAGCCAACACAGATTTGATCATACGGGCTTAATGAGTCGGTTATTCAGTAAGAAGTACAAGTAAGGTCATATTTATGCTGAATATTCCAATTATTAGATTAACAGACGATGCGATAATCCCCATTTACGCAAAACCTGGTGATGCTGGTGCAGATTTAGTTGCTTCAGAATCAGTAGTTCTAGACCCAGGTGGAGGGAGGGCCCTTATATCAACAGGAGTTGCAATAGCTATACCTGAAGGATTTGCGGGGTTTGTTCAACCTAGAAGTGGTTTAGCGCTTAAACATGGGATCACGTGTTTAAATACACCCGGTCTTATTGATTCTGGATATCGCGGCGAATTAAAAGTGTTATTAATCAATACTGATCCTAGTGAAGCTTTTGAGGTCAATAAAGGCGAAAGGATAGCCCAACTGGTTATTCAAAGAGTTGAAGAGTGTTCTTTTCAAGAAGTTGAAGAACTACCAGATTCAGAAAGAGGAGAAACTGGCTTTGGTTCTTCTGGACGGTAATAAGACTTGAAGATTACCTATCTTCCAACAATTCACCCGCGTTCTAAATCTGTTAGAGAATCAGGTTCGAATTCACGAATGAGGCATATTACTAGAGATGTGGTTTACAAAAACCTTTGGAATTCTGATTTAGCAGAAGAAGTAAAGAAGTTGTTCGATGAAAAAGCTGATAGTTGGTCAACTTCTAGAAACGTTCCCAGCAGAGGGATACCAGTTTTAGATGCTTTAGAAAGAGGTGGGGTTCACGGGAAAAGAATTGTAGACCTTGGAGCAGGAACAGGTTTAGCTACTCAACTTTTGGTAAATAATTATCAGAGCGTAGTTGCACTAGATATTTCAAAAGAAATGCTTAAAAACTCTGTTACACCAGAAACCCCGCAAGTTTGCGCAGATGGTGACTGTCTTCCTCTTGCCAGTAATTCTGTTGATGTATTTTTGGTTATGAACATGATTCTTTTCCCAAATGAGATAGAGAGATGCTTAAAAGATGAAGGATTTTTGGTTTGGATTAGTAGCAGAGGAAAGGAGACACCTATTTATCTCTCTCCGGAAGAAGTCGTTGATCTAATGTCAGCGAATAATGGAGTCAGTTGGTCTGGAATTTCAGCTTACGCACTTGAGGGGTCATGGTTGGTCGCACGACGTTCAGTTACCAAGTAGCGGTAATTGTGCGTGAGTCGCCATTAGCTCTTACTTCTGCGGAAATACTGTTTTCACTTGGTTGAAATTCGACTTCCACAAATGGAGTTTTTGTAGAAATATTCGTAAGTTCTTTTTGAAGTAAAACTGCTAATTCGCTTACCACAGCTGGATCTATTTTGTGAATTCTTAAGATTGCAGCTAGAGCAACTCGAGAAATTTCCTCAATTTCGCAATCTGGTGAAAACTTGATAGTGGTGAAATTATTTTCAGCGTTACTCATTTAATAAGTGTGTCATTAAATCAAGTATTTTTAGTTGCTGGGAAAGAATTTGCCTTTAACGTGCATTTTTTTATTTTTAAAGACAACATATGGAATGGCAGTAGTAGTTGATAAAGCAATTTGGCCGTTTAGGGGGAAATTATGGGCTCATCTTGCTAGTGATGATAATTTGACTGAATTACACGATTTTGCTGACCTCTTAGGGCTTCGTCTCATGTCATTTCAAGGCGACCATTATGATGTTCCAAAAGAAGTTAGAGATCAGGCGGTTATTTTGGGAGCTATTGAAATAGATGGACGTGAACTATTAGTTCGATTGAAGAAAGCAAAGTTGAGGTTGCCTGTATCTGAACGCCCAGGAAAGTGGGAAAAAGTTCACTCTTTCCCGCCGACCGGAATGCCACCTGATTTGAGTCAAGTTAAATCAAGAAAGACAATTCCGGAATTAGAAAGATTCGCTCTAGCTAACTGGAACTTTGCGGAGGTCACGGTATTTCAGAGAGGTAATGAGATGGCTTTAGTACTTGAAGATTCAAGTGGTTTGACTATCAAAAGTAACTTCTTGCGAAAATTAGATTGGCGTTGTACTGATGGCAAACTTTTGGAGATTTTGATTTAGAGATATGAGTTTGTTTATGAAAAGTAACTGCGTTCGAATATTTATTTTGCCCTTAGTTATTTGGGCTTTATCTTCATGTGCGAGCAGTGAAAACACAGTTGCAGTATCAGAAGAAACTGAACAATTTGAAGAAGAGACTTTAAAGGTTTCTAATGGTTGGGTTCAGATCGGAAATCAGAAATTTGAGATTACATTCACTTGTTATAAAACTAAGTTAGGCGAAACAGCAGCTATGGGTTATGGACAAGATTTGAAAACAAACGAAAGCGCAGAAGTCTTAATTCAAGCTTTCACCGGGAAGCCATACGTTGGTTTGTTAAAGAATGGCTCAACCATATTTGAAGCTTCATTAAGTGAACCACTTGATCTTTCAGTCAACGATTTCGAAATAACTGCTGGGGCTATAAGTTGGGAAAAGAATTTAGATTTAGAGACTAAGTACGGTGAATTTGCAGGCTTTGGTTCCTTGTTTGTTGATTGCAAGCAATTCGAAAATGATCTCCTTGCAGAAAAATTTAACAACTAACAGATTCCAGACATTTCAACCCAAGGAAGCCTGCCAGACCATAATCTAGTTATAAGCCGTCCATCACTTTTAAATACAACTCGGAAGTTTTTGTCAGACGAATCACTGGGCACATAGACAAGTAGTTTTTCTGAAGATCCAGGAAGAACCTTCGTTTCTATTTTTTCTCCGAATAAGTTATAAATTAAAGATTCTGTATCTCCGATACCAGCTCCCGAACGTGTTCTTATCAATTCATTGTCAATGTCAATGCGTTCGACAGTGCTCTCTACAATCCAGAATGTGATTCCACTAGGACCTTCATCTGGAATTGCTAAAAAGCATTTGTCTCTTGGGGTCACTGGAGAAAATCTTGTTCCAGCCGCTTTCTGAGCATCGTTTATAGTCATACCGAAAGTAACGGTATCTAGTCCAACTGTGCTAATAGAGGATGAATAGTCAAGGTTAATTCCCCCTTCTATTTCAACAAAAGGGAGAGTGCCGATAGGTGACAATAGAGTTGTTGTAGTTGTAGTAGTTGTAGTAGTTGTAGTAGTTGTAGTGGTTGTTGGAGCAGTTAGTTGTATTTCCTTCGCGTTACCATCAGTGTTTAT
>PABN01000032.1 GCA_002699555.1 Dehalococcoidia bacterium | reverse complement strand
TCGAGTATACGGGTGGGCAGGTAAGGAATATATTTTGTCAGAACTTCCAATCTCGCAAATTTTTCCAAGATACATCACCACTACCCGGTCGCTGACATTCCTAACTACTGATAAATCATGACTTATAAATAAAAGTGTCAGACCATACTTGTCTTTCATTTCTTCCAAAAGGTTTAATATCTGAGCCTGAACAGAAACATCAAGAGCGGAAACAGGCTCGTCACAAATAAGAATTTCAGGGTCCAATGCAACAGCTCTAGCTATAGAAATCCGCTGACATTGACCGCCAGAAAACTCATGAGGCCTTCTATTTGCTGCTATTTGAGGGTCGATACCGACAGATTCGAGCACCTCATCAATCCGATCTTCGATTTGTTGTGCGCTCATACCGTTGGGCCAGATAGTCAATCCTTCTTTAACTACTTCACGAACCAACCTTCGGGGATTAAGGGAAGAAATAGGATCTTGAAAAATCATCTGTAATTTAGGTCTGACTTTCCTAAGTTCATCTCCCTTCAAATCTGTGAGTTCAATTGAATCTCCCTCTGAAGTGACCATCACATTGCCTGACGTCGGCTTGGGTAGTTGGACTACAGATCTGGCAGTCGTGGACTTACCGCATCCTGACTCACCAACAATTCCGAGTGTTTCACCCTTTTTGACATCAAAACTGACATCAGAGACTGCATGAACTATTTCATTTCGACCTACATTAAATTCCATTATCAGGTTCTTGACACTAAGAACTATGTCATCGTCATCGCGTAACTGAGTCACTCCGCTACCAGCCATCAGATCTCTCCTGTTTCCGCGTGAACGGCAAATGCTTCAAATTCTTTCATGTCTAAACCTGCGGGTGTGTGTCCTGTATTCTGATTAGCCTCTCTAGCCTTGATGCCTTCTGGCGTACCTACCGGATTATGACATGCGCAAAAGTGTCCTTGTTCTTGCTCAACCAGTGGTGGCATCTCAGTTAAACATTCACTAGTGGAATAACGGCACCTCGGTGCAAAAGGGCATCCTTCAATCCTTCCTATCACTTCGGGTGGTTTACCCGGGATAGGAACGAGTCTCGTATGACTTGGAGTATCGATTTTTGGAATTGTTGCATTCAGAGCTTCTGTATAGGGATGCAGTCCATCACATTCGAAAAGAGCCCTAGTTGGAGCCTCTTCCATTGTGCGACCACCATACATAACCATAATTTCATCCGTTCGACCCTTCACAACACCCAGATCATGTGTTATGAGAATCATCGACATCCCACGCTCTTTTCGAAGGTCGTCTAAAAGATCCAGAATGTGCTTTTGAACTGTGACATCTAGTGCTGTTGTTGGTTCATCAGCTATTAGAAGCCTTGGTCCGCATGCTAAAGCTATGGCGATCACGACTCTTTGTCTGAGACCTCCTGAAAGTTCATGAGGATATTGTCGTAGCCGTTTGGCGGGTTCTGGGATTCCTACTTGTTCAAGTAAATCTCCAGCTTCGGTCATAGCTTCACTACGACTTCGGTTCATGTGAACACGTAGTGATTCAGCAATCTGTTCACCAATGCGTTTAACCGGATTTAAAGAAGTCATCGGGTCTTGAAAAATCATGGTCATTTCAACACCCCAAAAATGTTTTTCTTTCTTTCTAGCGATTTCTCTTAAATCCCTTCCGTCAAATTTCATAGAACCTTTCACCTGTGCATAAGAAGGCAAAAGGTTCATTAGTGTTTTGGCGGTTACAGATTTACCGGATCCGGATTCACCCACAATTCCTATCGATTTTCCGGGTTCAAGGTCAAATGAAACTCCATCTACAGCTCGAACAGATCCTTGTTCGGTTAAAAAACTGACATGGAGGTCTTCAATAGAAACTAATGGTCCAGTCATTATCAACCTCCCCCAATTCCCATTTCACGCACGTCAAAGAAATCCCTTAACCTGTCGCCTGCATAGTTAAGCGACATCACTGTTAGAAACATGACTCCTATGGGAAACATTGAAACCCATGGTGCTTTTTGAAGAGTTCTTGAGGCAGATCCCAAAACAATCATCTTTCCCCAAGAAAATCCTTCTTCAACAGAAAGCCCCAAAAACGCAAGTCCCCCTTCTCCGACAACCGCCAAGGCCATACCTAAAAACGCAAGAGCTCCCATTGGGATGGTCACGTTGGGAAGGATTTCTTTAATCATGATCCTTCGATTGGTGGATCCTAAAATTCTTGCTGCCGCCACGAACTCCCTTTCAGCGGTAGAAATTGTGGTAGCACGCGCTAAACGTGCAATTGGTGCGACACCTATAATTCCAATTGTTAAGCAAACAACTGCGAGTGTTTGACCTAGAAGGGAAATTATCAAAAGTGCAAGGACTAGACCTGGGAAAGCAAAGAGTATGAAAATTATAATAGAGAGAAATTTATCGGTCGCACCTTTGAAAAAGCCAGCAATGATTCCTAAGGGGCCTCCAACGACGAATCCAAAAACTATGGCGAAAAAACCAACAGTGAGAGAAATTCTTGAGCCCCAAATTGTTCTAGAGAACATGTCTCGACCATTGGTATCAGTACCGAACCAATTATCCCAGTTCGGAGCGTCAAGGCGTCCCCCTGCTCCTGTCTGATCTGGATCAGGGATGGGCAAAATAGGCGCTAAGAAAGCTGCCATAATCACCAAAACCATCCACCCAATAGCAACCCAGAAACCAAAACCTATTTTGCGTTTCTCTCTTTTCTCGTCGTCAATTAGAGAGGAATCTTCATCTTTAGAACTTAAACGTCTAAAACCGCGTCTTGTCTTTATTTGATTAAGTCTCACGGCTTACCCTCGGATCGATAACGGAATAAAAGAGGTCAACAATAAAGTTGATTGCTATGAACGATGAGGAAATTATAGTAACTAATCCGAGCACTAGTGGAAAATCATCACGAATAACAGCTTCAACAAAAGTTCTTCCCAGTCCTGGGATTACAAAAATTTGTTCAACAACTAACGCTCCACCTATTAAGCCTCCAGTACTTAAACCAAAAACTGTTACCAAAGAGAAAAGAGAAGGTCGTAGAACATGACGAAACATTATCCAACGATCTGAAAGTCCTTTGGCTTTTGCCATAAGAACAAAATCTTCCTGCAAAGTTGTTATCAGGTCTGTTCTCAATAGACGAAAGTACGTTGCGGCTAAAGGTAGAGCTAAAGTCAGTCCCGGCAGAACGGTCGACCGTAAACGACTGAACAAGTCATCATCTTCGTACCGGCTTGGGAATATCTGCCATTTGACTACAAATAAGTAGAATAGGATCACACCGAGTGCGAAATTTGGTAGGGAAATAAATCCAAAAGAAGAAACTGTAGCTGATTTATCGAATACACGATTTGCTTTATACGCAGCTCTGATAGCGGCAGGAACCGCAATTATAAGAGCGAAAATTTCTGCGACTACCATAAGAAATATTGATTTCGGTATTCGATTTCCGATGATTGTAGTAACAGGCATTGAATTTTTGAATGAAACCCCAAGGTCACCTTGAACGACATCCCCAACCCACCTGCCATAGCGGACAGGTAAAGGGTCGTTCAAGTGGTACTTTTCTCTTGCCGCCTCTACAACTTCGCAGTCGCCTACATCTGTTCCTCCCTGACCTGAGACATCTTCAATCTCTCCAGCAAGAACCGCATCACAATCAACTGAAGCATGAAAACCTACGATATTGAACAACGGGTCACCCAAATAGCTCATTGCAGTGAAAGCCAGAAAAGTTGCTGCAATAATTACAGCAACCATTTGAGCTACACGTTTTAAAACAAAACCCATTTCCCCCACCTACAGTCAGAGATACTTCGTAGAAGTCCGATGTTAGCGTTGACAAAGACTAAATCTCAATCTCGCTTATAAAGAAAAAATAAAAGGGCGGCTGACATAGTCAGCCGCCCTTAAGTTATTTAGTTTGACTCTAATTACTCTTCAAACCACATGGTCGAATACGATCCGTATCCGCCACCAGTTCCTCGACAGTATGGTTCTGTCCCGTCAGGGAACGTGAAACTACACATTCCCCTTAATCTAGGATCATAAGTTGCATTCCATAATGTGTGTGTCAGCATCACGTATGTGTAGCTCTCCTGCACATGTGCAGCAACATCTTTCCAGGCTTGAACAACTGCATCGCGGTCGGTGTTACCTCTTGCACCATAAACAAGTTCATCACGTGCTGGGTCACAGTATCGTGGCCAATTAAGTGACAAAACTCCAATAGCATCACAAACAATCCAGACACCGTCACCATCTGGGTTACGAGCTCCCATCTGGCGCCAGGTTAAGAAGTCGAACATGCCGATTGCTGTCTGAGTTATGTGGTCATCCTGCAAAAGCATGTCCTTAGTCACGTTGAAGTAAGGCTCATACCCTGCGGAAAGAACATCGAATATTCGATCCTGAATAACCGATGGTCCTGAATACTGGAATTCCATATTGATTTTTCCATCACTGCAGTTGTCAGGATTATCCCCACAATATTCTGCAACTAGCGGAGCGGCCATTTCTGGCATATCTGCCTCCTGCTTAACGTCAGGATTATGGAAAATCGACTCTGGTGGGAACCAGGTGTCAGCAGACCTAAGTTCTCCTTGGCCTATGAATTCCAAATAGTCAGCCTTAGCAGTTGCGTAGGTCAGAGCCTTTCGAGCACGAATGTCATCGAATGGAGCCTTTGAGGTGTTCATCATCGCGAACGTTTCCTCACCAAGGTCCTGTTCGACAACCTGATATCCGTCATCTGCCAATTCTCTTAGAATCATCGCTGCATCAATGCTGGAGGTTGATACACCGTCAAGGTCACCTGCCTCCATTGCTCCTGCACCAAGTTCACTGTCTGTGTAAACATAGAACTCTATTGCATCAAGAAGAACTTCTCCTGCTGCCAAATGGTCGTTGTACCACCAATTAGGGTTCTTGACTACACGAGTCATCAAGTCCTGCTCACGGCTGTCCATCATGAACGCTCCTGTACCTACAGGCATCTGGTTCAAAGCTGGATCCTCGATAGCTGCCTGCATGTAAGCAAGTGAAGGAATGTAGCCAAGCTGACCTGAGAAGTAAGTCGGGAAATCGACATGAGGTCGTAACGCATGGAAACGTACAGTCATGTCATCAACCACTTCTACCGCCCCTCCTTCTCTTGCTATATCTAAGACTGGCTTAAGAGCAAGTGAGATGAGTGGGTCAGCTAGCTGTCGTCCTACTGCGAATGCAACAGTTTCAGCATCGAGCATTGTTCCATCATGGAACTCTACGTTTTCACGTATTTTAAAGTCCCAGGTCTTCAAGTCATCGGAACTTGTCCAAGACTCTGCAAGACCTCCAACGAACACACATGCACAAGGGTCATCTGTTACCCAAACAAGTGTGTCGAAAATGGCACCTGCCATCATGTGACCGGAAATTGCAAAGCGGTTAACTGTTGGGTTGATACCGTCACTTTCAGCTTCCATCATGAGTCGAAGTGTTCCACCAGCTACTGGCACAACTTCTTCTTCTGCGTATGCTCCGTCGCCTATGTCGTCGTAAGTGACTGTGAAGGCGTCAGTGAAGTATTTGGAACCTAATTCAAACAAGGATCCATCTGCTTTCATTGAAGAAATAGCTGCGTTGAATGGAGCTACAAGGTCTGAACCGTTAGGGAACGGAACTCCTAGTTCGTCTGCGCTAAGCACACCTTCTAGTAGTTCAAGTGATTCAGCGTTTTCACCCTGATATCCCTGTCCAGCTGTTTCGTCCATAATCACAGAATCACAATCGCCTGCTAGTAGAGCTTGAACAGCGAAACCGAATGTCTCAAAGAGAACCACACGATCTTCACCGAAGTTTTCTATAGCTGTTTCAGCGTTTGTTGTTCCTGTCTGTGAACAAACTGTTAGTTCATCCATCTGACCGAACTCTTCGAGAGAAGCGAAACGATCTTCACCTAATTCAACAATAAGCCTCTGATCGACGCTTATATAGCTGTCTGTGAAGTCAAGAGTTTCTTCTCTTTCTGCTGTGATAGTGATTCCACCACCAGCAGTGTCGAATGTTCCATCACCAACAGACTGAATCGTTGCTTCCCATGCGAACTCTTGGTAATCAAGTTCACAGTTAAGACGATTACAAATCTCACCAAAGAAGTCGTAGTCAAAACCACCAATTTCGCCAGTTTCTGCATCAACATAGTTATATGGCAGATAAGCGTTTTCGATAGCTACTGAAACTGTTCTTCCACCCAAATCAGGCAAAGTAGACTCGTCTTCTGAAGTCTCAACTGCAGCAGCCGGAGCAGCAGTTGTTGCCACGGGAGCAGCAGTGGTCGCGACAGCAGCAGAACTGCTAGCCGAACTACTCGCATCATCATCACCGTCAGTCCCACAAGCTGCGGCAATCAATCCAATTACTAATAAGAGGCCAAAGGACCTTTTAAACGTTTTCATATTCCTCCTAACAACTACCAAAAACATAACATTTTCTTTTCAATCTGTCATATACGTAATCCAGTAATAAGATTCCTGTAGATTTCTATATATGGCAAAAATTGATGTAGAAATAACAAGTCAACGCGATGATGGCAACTGGACTTGGCGTGCTGTCGGAGCACGTCAACCCAAAGGAACTGTAGACAACTCTCTATTGCCTAATGATTCAGTTATTGGGTCGCAATTTTCGGTAGAAACCGAACACTTTTTAGACGGAATAGTCGTAACTAAAGTTTTTGATAAGAAACAATCGTCTGAAAAAGGTGAAACGTTAGAAATACTAGGTTCCGGAAAGCAAGATGATTTAGTAACTACTCAATTAGCAAAAACTAAAAAAGGAAAGCGACCTTCTAAACGCTCCCCTTCTTCCAGTTCGGACGCTGATGGTCGTAATAAGAGCAAGAGAAATTTCGTTAAAAGGGATAAAACCACAGCAGATAGCAGAAGAAAACCAAGAAATGAAAAGAAGAAAACATCCTCACAACTTCCAAAAAGTAAACGTTTAAAAGCTAAGAGGCATCATCGCAATGAAGCTATTAAAAACTTACCTGAGGACATGAGGAGAGTTGCGGAAATTCTATTACAAAAAGGAATCCCTGGTTTGCGTGATTCTATCACAGCTCAAAATGCAACTGCTAAAGAAGCTGGAGAGCCAGAGATACCAGTAGAACTCTTATTGAAAGCAGCCGAGCAAGTTTACCCAGATCTACGAACTGCAGAATGGTTAGATCGTGCTGATTCCGCTATGAAGGGAATAGAAACGGTAGACCTACGCGACATAAGGTCTGTGATTGTTGCTTCTGAGAATATTCAAAAGAATGAGGCTGTTAGATCATTAGCTGAAAAACTAAAAGACGGTTTCAATAAAAGAGTCGACACAGACCAAAAGAATTGGCTTAAAGAAGTAATTTCCACCTTGAAAGAAGGCCGAGTCGTTAGAGCATTACGTCTTTCCTCTCGCCCACCAAAAGCTGGATTCCCACTTCCAGAAGATTTACTTACTTCTTTGACTCAAGCAACTAACGAAGCTTTGACCGCAGAAATCACACAATCGCGTTGGGGAACGATAGCTGAGGCGGCTGCATTTTCACCTGTACATGACAGAGTTGACCCAGTTGGAGTCCCTGATAATCCAAATGAAGACTTACAGAAGATTCTGCGAAGAATCTCATCAAAAGCTCCTTCTATCGTAAGCAAATTTGACTCTTCGGTTATTAAACAATAAAAGTCTCACACGACTTACCGTAAGTTAATTTTCAATGTAACTTCTTGTAATGATCATTGAATATGAAACACGAGACCATACTGCACTAATAACTTTGAATAGACCTGAGGCGAGAAACGCTGTTAACCATGAAGTTGCAGAGGGAATTGAGAATGCACTCGATGAGTTTGAAGCCGATGACGATCTTTGGACAGGAATTTTGTGCGCTAATGGCCCGGCTTTTTCAGCCGGAGCTGACCTAAAGGCAATTTCTGCCGGAGAACTAAATCTAGCCACGAAAAGAGGAGGTTTCGGAGGAATAGTGGCGCGTGAACGGATTAAACCCTTAATTGCTGCAGTCGATGGACCTGCCCTAGCTGGTGGAACAGAATTAGCATTAGCTTGCGATCTAATTGTTGCCAGTAAAGTAGCTCGATTTGGACTTCCAGAAGTTAAGCGATCACTTATAGCTTCCGCCGGTGGCTTGGTTCGCCTTCCGCGTGTTCTACCAAAGAATATCGCTATGCAAATGGCTCTAACGGGAGAACCAATAAGTGCTGAAAAGGCTCATAGATTTGGAATGGTCAATATTTTAGTAGAAGCTGGAGAAGCATTGAACGAGTCGCTTTTACTAGCAGAAATGATTAACGAAAATGCACCTTTGGCAGTAAGGGCTACTCGCCGCTCTCTTTTAGAGTCGCTTACCATGAATGACAATGACGGCATGAAATTCGCTATCGAAGAAACAGCTGCTTTAGCCGCAACTGAAGACTACAAAGAGGGACCATTAGCTTTCATTGAAAAGAGGCCTCCAATTTGGAAAGGTAAATAATTCAATTCGAATCAAAAGATCGGTA
>PABN01000031.1 GCA_002699555.1 Dehalococcoidia bacterium | reverse complement strand
GGCGGAGAGTCAGTTTTAGTAGGTCCTGATAATGGGCTACTTGCACCTACAGTTGCTTTAGTAGGAGGTGCAGATCGGGCGGTTTCACTTACAGAAACCGCTTATCAACTTCCGGCTATAGGAGCAATGAATGCTGGTCGTGATATTTTTGGTCCAGCTGCGGCACATATTGCTTCGGGAGTGGATCTATCAGAATTAGGCGATGCAGTTGAGGTTTCAAGTTTAGTTCCTGGCCTTATGCCAATAAGTTCCAAAGAGAGTGATGGTTTTCACACTGAAGTTTTATGGGTTGATCAGTATGGAAACGCTCAGATTAATTTAGATCCAACAGAACTTGATATAAAAGAAACTGAAATCAATCATTTTGAAATTCAAATTTCGGGACAAACCAGAATAGCTAAGAAGGTGGAAACTTTCGAAGAACTAGGCGCAGGTGAACTTGGGTTAATAATTGATGAATATGGTTTGGTTGCGCTTGTAATAGCTAGAGGGTCTGCAGCAGAAGAGATGAAAATTAATACAGGAAGCCAAGTAATTATTTCTTATGCTGAAAATTCTTCTGCTCAGTCTGTGCCAGTTGTTTTAAAACAACTAGATGAGAAAATTGAAGGTGATGTGTAGTGCGTTTTGGTACAACTCTTGTGATGGCTCTGCTTTTATTAGCTATTTTGGGGGCTGCTTTAATACAGTTTGTTTTTTTAGTTGACTAAATTCATTGCGTTTTCTGAATGAAGTAAATGTTTCGATCTGATGTTATTTGCTTTATGAATCACGGTGTTATCTAATTAGAGTGTGTCAAATTTAAATCTGCCTGAGGCGGCGCTTTCTAGGCTAACTATTTATCAGCGAGCACTGGTTGAATTAAATGATTCAGACATAAAGACAGTTTCCTCTAGAGAATTAGCTGAAATTACTGGAAGCAACGAATCAAAAGTTAGGAAAGACCTTTCATATTTGGGTTCGTATGGAACACGTGGAGTGGGATATGAAACTAATCGGTTGATTAAAGAGATAGGCGTTGTTCTGGGAGGGGGTCAACCGAGACCAGCAGTAATAGTAGGAATCGGAAACTTAGGAAGGGCTTTAAGTCAGTACGAAGGTTTTGAGGTTAGTGGATTTCCGATTGTAGGTCTTGTTGATACAGATCCAAATGTTGTAGGAGAAACGATTAATGGTTTGAAGGTTAAAAGATTAGATCAAATGGAAGAGCTCGTCGCTCAAACATCTGCAGTATTAGGAATTGTAACGACACCATCAACAGCAGCCCAAGAGGTTGTTGATTGTTTAGTGAAAGCGGGAATTATGTCTATTTTGAATTTTGCACCTGTAGTCGTAGATGTTGTTGAGGAGGTTGAAGTCAGAAAAGTTGATTTAGCAACTGAGCTTCAGATCCTTGGCTACTATGACCATCTTCGAAAATTTGATTGAGAGATGTAGGTGACTAAATACCAGAAAATATTCATTGCAAAAGGTTGGCAATAGACTCGAAATTAAGGAAAAATCAGTTAGTAAGTTTTATTTTTTGATTACTTACTAAAACTCAGCTTAGGAGATTTATTTGTGTCGGTAATAGTCGTTGGTTTAAACCATCGAACTGTTCCTCTTGATCTTTTTGAGAAGATGACGGTTCCAGAAGCAAAATTACCAAAAGCATTGGCAGATCTTTCCTCGCGCGAAAACATTAGTGAATCAGTAATTCTGTCAACCTGTAATCGTATTGAGATTTATGCTTACGCCGAGAAATTCCATGGGGCCTATCAGGACATACGAAATTTTCTTTCCGAAATTTCACATGTGGCTCCTGAGGAATTTTCTGATCACCTTATTGGTCTTTTCGGTCCTGATGCGATTGAACATTTGTTTAAAGTGTCTTCTGGAATTGATTCAGCAGTCATCGGCGAACATGAGATTTTAGGTCAGGTTCGTTCAGCTTGGGAAATGGCGACTAAAGAAAAGTCAGTCGGAACTGTGCTGAATTCACTTTTTAGACATTCACTGGAAGTTGGTAAAAGGGCAAGAACTGAAACTTCAATTTCGCGAAATATCACTTCTGTTTCTCAAGCAGCAGTTGCTATGGCTGATAAACAGTTGGATGGACTAGTTGATAGAAGTGTTTTAATTGTTGGGGCCGGAGAAATGGGTGAAGGCATGGCTAAGTCTTTACATTCAAGCGGGATCACTGAGTTGCGTGTAGCAAACAGAACTTGGGATCGTGCATTAGAAACTGCTGACAGACTTAATGGAAAACCTGTAAGGCTTGATGAGTTGCCACAAAATTTGTCAGAGGTTGATTTGTTGTTTACTTCAACTGGTGCAACGTCGGTAATTATCGAGTACGGAGACCTTGATGAAGCAGTGCGTCAACGAAAAGGAAAAGAATTATTGATCGTAGATATTGCTGTTCCGCGTGATGTTGATCCCGCAGCTGGTGAACTTGATGGGGTAACACTTTTGGATATGGATGATTTACGAGAGTTCGCCGAAAAGGGTGTAAGAGCAAGAGAGAAAGAAGTTACCTCTGTAATTAAAATTATAGAAGAAGAGATAGAACGTTTTTCTAACCTTTTCTCAGCTAGATCGGTAGCACCAATAGTCACAGAACTGCATTCGCGCGCAGAGGAGATACGGAACTTAGAGTTGCAGAAACTTATTAGACGTTTTCCTGAATTAACTCCCGAACAACTAAAAGGAGTTGAAATTTTAACATCCTCCATTGCTAACAAACTCATGCATGAACCAACTGCAAGACTTAAAGATGCAGCGGGAACTCCAAGAGGTGAACGCTTATCTGAAGCGATGCAAGACCTTTTCGACTTGTAATAGAATCGTTAGCTTTGACACTGCGGATTGCAACTAGAGGTAGTCGATTAGCTTTAAGACAGACACAGCGCGTAGCTGAGTTGCTTTCAGAAGCGTCACCTGCAATTGAGATAGAAACAGTAGTTGTCAGCACTGTTGGTGATCGTGATAAAAAAACTTCACTACAAGAACTTGGCGGGCAAGGAGTGTTTGTTACTGATGTTCAATCTGCAGTTCTTTCAGGAGAGGCAGATATAGCAGTGCATTCTGCAAAAGATCTCCCTGCAAAGACAAGTCCAGGGTTGGCACTTGCTTCTGTTCCTGAAAGAGTAGATCCAAGAGATGCCCTAGTGGGTTCTTTTTGGGTTGATTTACCCAAGGGTGCGATAATAGCAACTGGTTCAATTAGGAGAAGATCACATCTATCTCATTTAAGACCTGATCTAAAGTTTCAAGATTTGCGAGGCAATATTGAAACTAGGCTTTTGCGGATTGACGAAGTAGATGCAGTTGTGATTGCAAAAGCTGCTTTAGATCGTCTTGATTTGAACCCAGAACAAATGGATCCTTTACCCGTCTCAGTTTTGTTACCACAAGTAGGACAAGGGGCATTAGCTATTGAGTGTCGCGAGGAAGATTTTGAAATAATTCAGACCTTAAAAAGAATAGAAGATAAGAAAGTTAGGGTGGCAGTTGACGCGGAAAGGTCATTTCTTGCTGAAGTTGGATCAGGTTGTAGTTTGCCAGTCGCAGCTCATGCTGTTCTGAAAGAAGAAGAAATTTTCTTGGAGGCTTCTATTGCGTCAAAAGACGGTATGACGCTTTTAAAGGCAGAAGGCTCAGGATCTGATGCAAATAAGCTAGGGGTAAAAATCGCAAATAAGCTTTTAAATGAAGAAGGTGGCGCCCATTTATTGAATGAGAATTTGTGAATTTGAAAAAACCATTATTGGGTAAATCTATTGTAATAACTAGATCGGTTGAGCAATCTGAACCGCTTTTGTCTGATCTGGTTGGTATGGGGGCAAAGGTTATTTCAATCCCATTGATAGTTATTGCAGATCCTATAGATGGTGGAAAAGGGCTTGAAGAAAAGGTAAAAAATTTTGACGAGTATAAATGGGTTATAGCTACTTCTCCTAATGGGGCAATGAGACTTTTAGAGACGGTAAGAGCCTCAAAGAAGAAGAATTTGCCCAGAGTAGCCGTAATCGGTGGATCAACTGCCAAGGTTTTTAAGCAGTCTGGAATTGCAGTTGACTTGGTTCCTGAAAAAACCTTTTCTGAAGGCTTTCTCGAGGTGTTTCCAGCTCCAGAAGAAGAAGATGACAAAGTTCTTTTAGTGCAAGCTGAAAAAGCTAGATCTCTTCTTTTTGAAGGGCTAATAAATGCAGGTTGGAGAGTAGATAAGACTGTTGCATATCGAAATATCAATGTTGATGTTAAAACGGAAGTATTAGATGAAGCAAAAAATGCTGATGCAATAATTTTTACAGCCTCATCAGCAGTTAATCGTTACCATGATTTAGTGGGCTCTTCTCAACCGCCAAATGCTCTCTGTATCGGTCCAATTACTGGTGAGAGTGCTCGAAATTTAGGCTGGACAGTATTTGAAGCGAGAGAACAATCTGTAAAAGATCTTCTTGAAGCTGTAAAACAATGGGCGGGGTCGTGAGAATCCCTTCGTAGGCTTTGAGTATGAGTACTAATTCACAGTTCCCGAAACGGAGGCCACGAAGGCTCAGACGTACGAGTGCTATTCGTAGAATGGTGTCAGAAACGCAGATTTCTGTCGATGATTTAGTTGCGCCTCTTTTTGTTAGGGAAGGTATCAAAGAGCCGCAAAAAATATCTTCATTGCCGGGTATTTACCAACACACCCTTGAAAGCTTAAAGATTGAAGTTGATTCATTAATAAAACGTGGAATACCAGGTGTAATTCTTTTTGGTGTTCCAAAGTCAAAAGATGAAATCGGCTCGAGTGCTTGGGATCCAGATGGTGTAGTTCAGTTAGCACTCAAAGAGTTAAAAGAAAGTTTTGGCGATGAAATGACGCTTATTGCAGATTTGTGTGTAGATGAGTACACAAGTCATGGTCATTGTGGAATTTTGTCTTCAGATGGAACGGTTGATAATGATGCAACGCTTGAGATTTATAATCAAATAGCTGTAGCCCAGGCAGATGCTGGTGCTGACATATGTGCACCCTCGGGAATGATGGATGGACAAGTTTCCTCGATTCGAAATGCATTAGATTCAAGCGGGCACAATCAAACTATTATCCTTGCATATTCTGCAAAGTATGCTTCATCTCTTTATGGGCCATTTCGGGACGCCGTGGATGTAATTATAAAAGATGGAGGAGATCGTCGCGGTTACCAACAGAATCATGCGAACTTGCGAGAGTCTTTAATTGAAATTAAAGCTGATATATCTGAAGGAGCCGACATGGTAATGGTCAAGCCAGCATTGGCTTATCTGGATGTTATTGCAAGAGCTAGGGCAGAGGTTGAAGTTCCAATTGCTGCATATCACGTAAGTGGTGAATACGCCATGGTCAAAGCAGCTCAAGCAAACGGTTGGCTAGACGGCGACTCAGTAATGATGGAACACTTACTTTCTATTAAAAGAGCAGGAGCTGACATAATACTTACTTATGCAGCAAAGCAAGCTGCAGAGATTATTCAGGGTTGAAAGTAAGTGTCAGATAAAAACCAAACTTTGTTTGAACGAGCAAAAAAAGTTATTCCCGGTGGTGTCAATTCTCCTGTTCGTTCATTTAATTCTGTAGGTGGGGTTCCTTATTTTGTGCGAAATGCAGAGGGGCCTTATGTCTGGGACGAAGAAGGCCATAGGTACATAGATTTCGTGCAGTCTTACGGACCTATGATTTTAGGACATTCACATCCGGCTGTAATAGAGGCCATAAATAAAGCAGCATCATGTGGTACTAGCTATGGTGCTCCAACTGAAAAAGAGATCATCCTCGCTGAGACAATCATTGATCGAGTTAAAGGCATTGAATCCATTCGTTTTGTGAATAGCGGGACAGAAGCAACGATGACAGCTTTGAGGTTGGCTCGTGGTGTTACAAAGAGGTCCAAAATAATCAAATTTTCAGGCTGTTACCATGGCCATTCTGACACTTTGTTAGCAGCTGCTGGAAGCGGTCTTGCTACTCAAGGTATGTCTGGGAGCGATGGAGTTACAGAAAGTGCTGTATTTGACACGGTAGTTGTTCCATTTAATCAGGTGCCAGAAGTAGATCAATCAATTGCTGCTGTAATTGTCGAGCCTGTTGCAGCAAATATGGGTCTTGTCGAACCTGACTCAGGTTTTTTGCAAGAGTTGAGAAAGGCTTGTGATTTGGCAGGAGCTCTTCTTATCTTTGATGAAGTAATTACAGGATTTCGTTTGTCTTATGGTGGTGCCTCTAGCTGGTATGGAGTAACTCCAGATATATGGTGCTTTGGAAAAATCATTGGCGGTGGTTTGCCGGTAGGAGCTTTTGCAGCAAGACAAGAGTTGATGAGTCATCTAGCTCCACTTGGTGGCGTTTACCAAGCAGGAACCCTGTCAGGGAATCCATTGGCCATGGCCGCAGGTCAAGCCACTCTTGAATTATTGGGTGATTCTGAGTATGAATATTTGGATGCAATCGCAAATCGTTTAGCCGAAGGGTTAAAAGAAGTTGTTTCGAACAGTAATCTTGAAATTTCTACACCAAAAGTTGGTCCACTAGTTGGTATTTTTTTCAGTGATAAGAGTCCGAGCAACTTTGACGAAGTTAAACCGATAGCAGAAAATGGCCTGTATCCAGATTTTTTCCATGGGATGCTTAAGCGTGGAGTTGCTCTAGCTCCCGGACCATATGAAATTCTTTTTCCAAGTTTAGCTCATTCAGAAAAACTGATAGATGAAACAATTGAGATCGCTTCGGATGTTGTGAAAGAAATTGAACTTAGAGGATTTTAACTATTTCTGAAATTTTTAAACTTTTCTAAAAGCTTTTCACTTGAAGAATTTCTCTTACTGTTATCTACTGAAGGACGGGAATTGATCATTGCAAGTTCTATATCATTAGCAATACTTTTGCCCAACTCGACTCCCCATTGGTCAAAAGGATTTACTCCCCAAATAACTCCAGACGCAACAGTTCGATGTTCATAGAGTGAAATCAACTGACCAAGAATGAAAGGTGTAAGTTCCGGTGCCAAGATAACAGTTGAGGGGCGATTCCCTTCTAATTTTTTTTCAGGTATCGGGACTTCTTCAGTATCAGAACCGAAAGCTAGAACTTCAGACTGAGCGAGTAGATTAGCAAAAAGACTGTCTTGCTGTTCTTGATGTAAATTTTTATAAGAATTAGAGAATCCCAACATTTCACAAGGAACTACATCACTACCTTGGTGCAGAAATTGGAAAAATGCATGTTGACTTTCAGTTCCAGTAGCACCCCAAATCACTGATCCAATTGAGCTACTGAATCCATGGCCATCATTTTGGTGGGTTTTTCCTAAGCTTTCCATCATAAGTTGTTGTAAATACGGTGGAAAATATGACATTTGACTGCTGTAAGGAATTATTGCCATAGTCGGATGATCAAGAAATGACCGATTCCAAATATCAGTTAAAGCAAGAAGTAAAGCACCGTTTGACTCGAAAGGTTCAGAAACGGTTTTGTTATCGATTTTGTTCATTCCTGAAAGGAGATTAGAGAATTCATCTGGCCCTATAGAGACCATAAGAGCTAGACCTGCTGCAGAGGGCAAGGAAAATCTTCCTCCAACCCAATCAGGTAGATCGAAAATCATAGATTCTTCAAGCCCGTATTTGATTGCTTTATCTCTAGCGCTAGTGATACCGACAAGATGTTTAGATAATCCAGAAGTAACGATTGACTCTTCGAGCCATTTCTTAGCATTTTCCATTAATAAAAGTGTTTCTCGCGTATTAAAAGATTTTGAAGTTACTAAAAAAATTGTTGTTTCAGGGTTTAGTCGATTAAGCGTTTGATCTAGATCTACAGAATCGATACTTGAACAAAACTCGATTGTTATTTCTGGATGAGCGAATTTTGAAAGCGCTTTGTGGGCCATTACGGGCCCTAAGTTTGACCCTCCGATTCCTAAAGCAACTACAGATGTAATTGGCGCACCTGTTGATCCTAATAATTTTCCGCTTCTGAGATAGCTTGAAAATTTTTCCATCTTTTCTAAAGTTTCGGCAATTTTCGGCATCACATTCTCGCCCTCAACCAGAATTTTTGAATCCTTAGGCGCGCGGAGTGCGGTGTGAAGTGCAGGTTTTTTTTCAGTTAAATTGACTGGGCTCCCAGTCATCATGTCAATGAAGAATTGATTAATTTTGTTTTCTTCTGCAAGATCAGAAAGGAGCTGGATTGTTTTAGAGTCGATTGTTTGCTTTGATATGTCTATCCAAAGCTCTCCAAATGGTATGGAAAAATCGCTTCCTCTTTTTTGATTTTCATTAAAAAGTTCGATAAGTGACTTTTTAGAAATTTCATTGCAGTGTTCTTCGAGGTTGGACCAAATTTGGGTTTTATTGCTAGAAGAATGCATATAGGTATTCTCACTGGTTTATTAGTTCAAAACTATTAAAAAACAAACTTTTAAGAAATTACAACAATTCTTTTAGTCGCTAACTCTTTGTTCGGGGATCATTCTAACGATTGAGGCAATGGTTCTGTATGCAACTTCATCTAACCCCTTGTCGTTTTCCTTCATTAGATTTGCCATTACTTTTAGCGCCCATTCCATTAAAGTTTGTGATCGCATTCCGATTCTTGTTAGCTCTTTAATTAAAATCGGGTTACCGATAATTTTCGCAAATAATCGTGCCACTTTGAAATACAAGCCGTATTCCTCATCAAGCAGGTCGGGATAACGTGCAAGAATAGAGTTGTCTTTTTGAGCGTTTGCTTCTGTAAAAAGAGAAGCCGCTAATCGACCTGTTTCATATGCGTAGTCGATACCTTCACCATTAAAGGGATTCACTGAGCCAGCAGCATCACCGACTAATAACCAGTTGTGGCCTGCTTTTGGTCCAACCGAACCTGCCATTGGTAGGCGCCCACCTGTGGGTGGCTCTATTGGTGTAAGTGGATTTATTTCCCAATAGTCAGGAAGAGTTAATGCAAATTCATTAAATAGATGAGTCGTGTTTACATCCTTATAATCCCTAAAAGTGGAAAGAAGACCTATGCCAACGTTAATGGTTCCATTCCCAACCGGAAATATCCAGCCGTATCCAGGCATTGAATTTCCGTGTCTATCTTTAACATCCAGAGCTGATTCGATCCATGGTTCTTTGTCTAAAGGGCTCTCGAAATAACCTCTTATAGCCATTCCCATTGGGTATTTTTTATTCCTGTTGCTTCCTAATGATCTACCAAATCGGGAGTTTGCTCCATCAGCAACTGCAATGAATTTTGCTTTAAATTCTATTTTCTCACCAGTGGAGTGGTCCAACGCCAAGGCGCCTTCAATACCGATGTTGTTTCTATCGAGTGGACTGATTGCTTCCATTCCTTCAAAAAAATCAGCACCCGCGGTTACTGCATTTTCAACCACCATTGTGTCTAGATCACATCTTCTTACTACATACCCATAAGAAGGAAAAGTGGGGTGATCCGGCCACTTCATTTCAATACTTTTATTATGAGCGATAGCCCGGAGACCTTCGTATCTATGATAGTTATTAAGCTCTTGACTTAAATTCATTTCGGATAGCTGATGAACAGCTCTTGGTGTGAGTCCATCACCGCAAGTTTTATGCCGAGGGAAAACCTTTTTTTCGATTATTGCTGTATGTAGACCCGCTTTTGCTGCCCAATACGCGGTGGCCGCACCTGCGGGGCCGCCTCCGATTACTAACAAGTCATAAGATTTTTCTGACATTCGATCAAAATTTCTATTTAAGAAGTCGTATTATGAGTGTCCTCAAAAATTTCAGCGATTTCTGAACTAGTTACAGTTTCTGCATCAAAATACATTTCGAGATTCATTTCACCCGCTTCAATAATATGATCGAGCTCAGTTGCCAAAATTACAGCGTCTTCTGAATTTCCGAAAACAGCTCTTTCGTGTAAAACAACACTGATTATTTCTTCTGCATTGAGGACGTCTCCAAATGCTGGCATTCCTCCAGCTACTATTCGACCTCTTCCTGGGTCACCGTAAGAATTACCTATGCCAAAACCATCAGAACCTTTTGTTATCCACTCTGCCATATCTTCGATACGAGGGAACGTAATCATTACTTCGCCATCATTCAACTTATAACCGGCACCACCACCGCCGTTAGCGCCATGACAAGAGGAACAACGTTGAGCGTAAATTTCCGCCCCATGCTGGAGCACTCCTGTAGCTTCAACATCAGGACGTTCAAGAGTTCCTACATAGACAATCGCCCAAATCGGAAGGCAAAGTAAAGCTGATGCTGCCCACCAAGGAATCTTGTTTCTTGTTTTTGCGGCATTGACATATGGTGCATCCTCTACGACGACAATGGTTTTTTCACTCTCTTGGGTTGAGGCCTCAACTGGTGATTCGATTTCAGCTGCAGGTGTAGCACTTTGTGACTCATCTACTTCTGATGAGTCATCTTTCGAAGGGGTTTGCCCTGTCATTCTCTCACGTGCACTTTTAGATCGCTTTAAAAGATGCTCTGGTATTTCGACCAATTTATTCTCCGGTTTAGTGCTAGGTACTAAGTTTAAAAGTTTTTAACCGATGACGGCAGGATAGCCGTGACGAAGGGATACATGACGGTGATATCCATTTTATTTTTAGTTTGAGTTTGAATTCATAGAAGGAATTTTTTGTTTTTTAAGTATTAAAAAACTTCAAAACGTTTCACGGAAAGTGTTGTAGCGAGTACGCCCGAGACTCGGTCAACCTGTAAGATGGTTATATGACTTTGTGCAATTTTTCACAAAGTTTTCGCAATTAAAAACCCAGTAAAAGACTCCAGAGAGGAAAAGTTCGAATGGTCGCTTTCGCCGTGTCGATAATCGTAACGGTGTTCCTCGTTTGGGGTTTCTACGCATACTTAAATCGGTGCCCAGCTGAAAAAGAATTCACCTGGGGCGAAGCGATGCTTTTCGCTACTTACGTATTTTTTATTTTGTTTTGGGTCTATGGAGTAGTACCTCACCAATGGCTTACTTGGGCTGATAGTGAGTTGAATTGGCGTCCGGATCGTTTCATTGTTGGCCCTGAACTTCCTTGGACAGGCGAGCAAGGAATCGTTGAATGGGCTTTACCTTTTACTATGACTTATTTAGTGATACGTGATGTAATTGCAGTATTAATTTATGGAATTTTTTTGGCTGGAAATGTCGTCTGCTGGAGACATTGGCAGAACCGTGGTGTCGAAAAAGAACAAGTGGAAGATACCTCTGAGTATGGAAGGCCACTTATAAAAGAAGGGATAGGTATATGAGCGTTACCGATGCCAATCCACCTCACCCGACTTTTGTAGATGATTATGTTTTACATCAGGTAGATAATGAGTGGTTGGAAGCAGCTGTTAAACCAAAACAATTCATTCATATCGATCAAGCAGAATGCATCATGTGTGAAGGTTGTGTTGATATTTGTCCATGGAAGTGCATTCATATGGTAAGTCCAGATGCAGTCGCTGAATCGGTGGGTACAGAGATTCCAGGAAGAGATCCAAGTGACAAAGTAATTTTTACTATCGATGATGATGTTTGCACTCGTTGCGCACTGTGTGTCGATAGATGTCCAACAGGAGTGATTATTTTAGGAAAATTAACAGATGCACCTCCAGAAGGTGATGCTAATCAGAGAACAACAAGTCATGGTTATGGTTATGGGATGCGTCTGGCATGATTCAATACAGAACTAAGAAATTATTAGAGGGAGTAAAATAAATGGCTGAGACAAACGGTGATAAAGCCACCGGTCAGGCATTAAAAGAGAAATTAGGCCAGGTAGGAGAAAAGGTTCAAAATTCTCAGACATGGACTGCTATTTTTAGACCTGGTTCGATTTTCAGAAAAGGCTATACGGATAGTCCAAGAAATCGTTCATATGTAATCATGAACAGTGTTTTGTATCACCTGCATCCAGTAAAGGTAAAACGTCACGCTGTAAAGGTCAGTTACACGCTTTGTCTGGGTGGTTTGAGCTTTTTCTTATTTATTTTCTTGACGGTTACAGGAATTTTTCTCATGTTTTTCTACCGTCCAACTGCTGCTCAGGCATGGGACGATATTCAGACTTTACAAACAGCAGTTGGTTTTGGACTTTTGGTTAGAAACATGCACCGCTGGGGAGCCCATTTAATGGTTCTGACGGTTTTTTTACACATGGCTCGTGTTTTTTATCATGGGGCGTATAAACCTCCTCGTGAATTTAACTGGGTCATTGGCGTAATTTTGTTGACGCTGACTTTACTGTTGTCTTTTACCGGCTATTTGCTTCCATGGGATCAATTAGCTCTTTGGGCAGTAACAGTTGGAACAAATATGATGGGATATACCCCTGTTTTTGGTGAACAGGTAAGGTTCGTTCTTCTAGGAGGCGTGGAGATCGGTACTGATACCCTTCTACGTTGGTACACGCTTCATGTATTGATGTTGCCCTTTGTTTTAGTTATTTTTCTTGCTATTCATTTTTGGCGTGTCCGAAAAGATGGCGGAATTTCTGGACCCCTTTAAGCTGAGGATAAGAAATGGTTGAGATCCCAGAGCATTTAAGAAAACGAGCTGAAGCAGCTCGAGCTAAAGCAGAAGCCGCTAAAGGTGGTTCTGCATCAGATGAGACGAATGAAACTGAAACTACAACTAGTGCTCCATCGGAAAGTCCAAGCTCAAAGGATGAAAAAATTCCCGCTCATTTACTTGACCGAGGGGTGCCAGCTTCTAAACAACCTCCAACTGAAGATCCATCAATTACCACGCCAAGCCAAACTGGTCCTCAAGCTGGTGAAGGTCCCGATGGCCACAATCAGAGACTTTTAACCGTTGTCAAAGCTGGTTCAATTCAAGATGTAAAAACAACTCCTACTGACAAGGTTCATGTCTGGCCTCATCTTTTGATCGCCGAGTTTCTATCAGCTTTAGCAATTACTCTTTTTACGACCCTTTTCTCTATTGTTGTTAATGCACCTCTCTTAGAATTAGCTGATTTTAATAGAACACCAAACCCTTCTAAAGCTCCTTGGTATTTCCTAGGTCTTCAAGAGTTATTAACTATGTTCCATCCAATGGTCGCTGGGGTAACGATTCCTGGCATGGGTATTTTCTTATTAATCATGGCGCCTTTTATTGACAAGAACCCTTCTAACAAACCTGAACATCGTAAGTTTGCAATTTCTTTGATGACAGTTCATTTAATGTTCTGGGCTGTCTTAGTAATGATCGGTTCTTTTTTCCGTGGTCCTGGTTTCAACTTTGTCTTCCCTTGGGAAGGCGGATTGTTTTTCGAGTTGTGATGCAAATGTTACTTATTAAATCATTTTTCAAAAAAAGTCTTGGTGTTTGATATGGCAACCATCATTGCTTCCATAATTCTTGTTGTTTTAGCAGCATTAGTACTTCTTGGTGCCTCGCGAAGAAGGGATCATCGTGCTGTTGGTTTATCTAGAGAAGCACGTCTTCGCGACAAGTCGAATCCCTCTTTGGTTTCAGATGATGAAGGACTAACAGGTCGTGAATTTGAACAAGCAGCTTTGGAAACTCAGAAAGATGAAGAAGTAGAAATGGTAGAGACGGTTCCTCCTGAACCATTTGTTGCACCGGATCCTATGGCTGTTGGTGTTTCACGAAGACAGTTCTTTAATCGCGGAATAGTCGGAATGATGGGTCTCTCAATAGCAGGTTTCGGAGGAGCTTCTTTAGCTTTCTTATGGCCACAAGGAGTAAGTGGTTTCGGTTCAAAAATTAAAGTTGGGAATATCCCTGAAATCCTCGCAGAGATTAAAGCTAACAATGGGTTTTTATATAAGCCTGAAGGGCGAATGTGGATTACTGCATATCCAAACGGTGCAGTTGAAAAAGCAAGAAACACATATTCATCAAGTGAAGTTTCTGGTATGGCTGCAGGGGTGGATCAAGGCTTTGAAGCAGGTGTAGTTGCCCTCTATCAAAAATGCCCACATTTAGGTTGCAGGGTTCCAAATTGTGTTTCATCTCAATGGTTCGAATGCCCTTGTCATGGTTCCCAGTACAACCAAGTGGGTGAAAAACGTGGAGGACCAGCACCCCGTGGTATGGACCGATTCGCTGTAACAGTTAATGATGGTGTTCTCACAGTTAATACAGGTGCAATTATTCAAGGTCCACCAATCGGTACAAATACGACAGGTCAAGAAGCTGAAGGCCCGAACTGTATCGGCCAAAGTGATCATTAGTGGAGAGATGAGAAGTTTGTGAATCCAATAATTATCATCGCTAATACTCAAAGAACAATTGGTTTAGTTCTTGCTGTAGTCGTAGCAATTGGGATGTTGATTTATTTATTATTCAATTTTCGAATAGGTAAAAAAGAAGTTGGATCTGAAATTGATTTAGCGGCGAACCGAGTTCCCTATGCGGATGATGATGAACTTGAAACCCGTATTCTGGATAAGGCACTCGGATGGTCTTTTGTTTTGATTGCGGCAACTGCTTTAGTTCTCCCTCTTTATTGGCTAATGGAACCTGCTCGTCAAGAAAATGCTGCAAGAGGTTGGGTTGGGCGTTTTGAAAGTCGCGGATCTAACAGTTACGAAGAAGCATGTTCAGGGTGTCATGGTCCAAATGGTGTTGGCGGTGTTGCTTCCTTTACTTTGTCTGATGCTGATGGCCAGTTTGTTGCTCAAGTGCAGTGGAAAGCGCCAGCATTAACAAGTGTTTTATCCAGATTTGATGAATCTGAAGTTACTCATATTTTAAATTATGGGCGGCCAGGATCTCCCATGCCTGCATGGGGTTTACCAGGCGGAGGCCCAATGACCGAGCAACAAATACATCAGTTGGTTGTTTATTTAAGGTCAATACAGCTCGATCCAGAAGAAACTAAAGAACAGGTTGAGAGTGGGATTAGAGGCGGTGCGAGACAAATTATTATCGATAGCAATCCAAATCTTGTAGAAACTGAAGAAATCGAACTTGCTATTGATGAATGGTTAAAGGAAGCTTCATTACCTTCAAGCAATAATTACTTGGCTTACGGTGAATTGATCTTTAATAATCAAGCAGGACAGGGTGCACATGGGTGCGCTCGATGCCATACACCAGGATTTTCATATGGGGCTACTAGCGTTGAGAATGTAGAAGCATTAATAGCAGAATGGCCGAAACTAGTTGAGTCTGGGATATTAAATAGTTACAGGCCAGGAGCAGGTCATGTGGGGCCTAGCTTGAGTGGAGTAGAAACTCATTTTTCAACACCTGAACGACAGGCAAATTTCATCCATTCAGGATCCGAGCTGGGTGCTGGTTATGGCAATGCAAGAATGGGATCAGGAGGGATGCCTGGATTTGGTGGAAGAACAGATGATCTAGATGTGGTCGGAACTGTTACACGAAGCAGAGTATTAACTCCAGAACAAATTGATGCGGTTGTCGCTTACGAAAGGAGCATGTAGTGATTGATCTCCTTACAACATTAGGCGGCATTTCTTGGGATCTTGAAGTAAGAGGGATACTTGTAGTAGCAGTAGGTACGGTCGTATTAATTGGTTCTGTTTGGTTGATAATGGCAACTAATTCAGGTGCACGACTTAGTACTTTAGTGACCCTGGCTGGGCTGATGGGATTTATGACAATTTTGGGAATCAGTTGGTGGCTATATGGTTCTGGATGGAAGGGAGCAGATCCGAGTTGGAGAACGATTGATATCAATGTTGGTGACCTTAAATCAAGTGCTTTGATAGAGGCACGGGATTTGCCCGATCCAGAGGATCTTTTATCTGCTTACGAAATGGTTGTGCAGTCTCAAGATGAGATTGCGAACTTAGAGTTCAACAAACTGCCAACTGAGTCAGACTATCCAGAACTAAGTTTGGAAGATTTAGCTGAAATACAAGCTGACAAACAGTTAAGAAATGAGACGATCACTCATTCGGAATTAGCTGCTGTATCACCTAATTTGATTAAGAGTTACGGACTTGACGATTTGAATGGATGGCGTCTTTTATCAACAGCAGAATCAGGCGATGCGCAAGCGCAGGCTATAGCAGATATTTTAGCGCAATCAGATCTTGGGTTTGGAAGTACTTCTGATTTCAAAGTTCTTGATTCTTATACCTATGGTGGAAAGCCAGAGCTTAAGGATAATCCTAATAGATGGGACAGGATAAGTCTTTGGGTGACTAACACTGCACGAATAACACATCCAATCAGGTATGCAGTTGTGCAATTTCAAAGAGTGGTAGATCAACCTTCAATTCCTGGTATGGCACCGCCAAGACCAGTTATTGATCAAGATGAGCCTGTTGTTTCCACAATAATGGTTCGTGATCTTGGTACAAGAAGGCTTCGGCCGGCTTTAGTAACTATTGGGTCGTTTATTATTTTTCTAGCTCTCTGTTACTGGCTCCATGTAAGAGATAAAGAGTTGATGGCGAAAAGACAAGAATTCGCATCTTCGACCGAGTAAAACGATGAAGATAACGCAGCCTGTCTTCTCAAATAATCGGAGGTGCTCGTTTGACTAGTCAATATCTCCCAGTTATAGCTTTATTTGTTCTCGCGGTTTTGTTTGCTGCTATTAGCTTTGTCGCTTCTCGTTTATTAGCACCGCGCAGCCCGAATGATCGTAAGCAAGCCCCATATGAATGTGGAATTATTCCAGCAGAAGAAAATCCGAATGAACGATTCCCAGTTCGTTTTTATTTAGTTGCAATGATTTTTATAGTTTTTGATATAGAGATAATTTTTTTCTACCCCTGGGCTTTATCACATAGATCTTTGGGACTTTTTGGTTTAGTAGCAGTTTTTATTTTTGCTCTAGCAGTTTTTGAATCGTTCATTTATTTAATCGGTAAAGGAGCACTTGAGTGGGGTCCAAACAAACAACTAAAACCAAAAGATGAAGTTGTTTCTTTAACAAGAAATGTTTCAAACACAGTCCGACGTGTTGGAGTTCGCAAAGTAGGCCAAGAAGGCCGTGACCTCACTGAAGAAAGTTTTGAAAATCGAGAGGTGAGTAATTAATGGTACGGGTACCTCTAATCGGAGATCTAGCGAAAGTTAACGGAGAAGGTTTAGAAGGTCTTGAACATAACTTCATAACTGCGCGGATTGAAAATCTTGTTAAGTGGTCTCGGGCACGGAGTTGCTGGCCTGCGACTTTCGGCTTGGCATGTTGTGCTATTGAAATGATGGCCACAGGAGCTGCACATTACGATTTAGCCAGATATGGAATGGAAGTTTTTAGAGCTTCTCCTAGACAAGCAGATTTGATGATTGTAGCGGGACGCGTGTCCCAGAAAATGGCTCCAATACTCCGTCAAATTTATGACCAAATGATGGAACCAAAATGGGTTATATCGATGGGGGTTTGTGCATCTTCTGGAGGGATGTTCAACAATTATGCGATTGTCCAAGGAGTGGATCAAGTAGTGCCTGTCGATGTTTATGCACCTGGATGCCCACCAGGCCCAGAGACTCTTATGAATGCAATTTTGACTTTACATGAAAAAATAGAAACAGGTGAATTAACGCGCAGACGTAAGGAAAATTCCGGAGGTGCGGCGATAGAGATCACCGGATCACCAACTGAAATAATACAGCCTGTTGAATTGGAGTCTCGGTGAATGTTCCAACTGTCGAGACGTTTGGTCAAAAGGTTCTGCATCCAAAAGTTGAAGAGCTCATTGATTTAGCCACCGAGTTAAAACAAGAAGGCTTTAATATGGTCGTTGATTTGACGGCGGTTGATTACTTGTCTTTTCCGACTCGCGCAGATCTACCAGAAAATGTGAACCCGGAACGCTTTGAAATCGTAATCTCAATGATCAATCATCAAACTCGAGAACGTTTACGTCTCAGAGTACAAATACAGGAAGAAGACCCTGTAGTTCCATCTCTATTTGATTTGTATCCAGGAACAGAATCAATGGAACGCGAAGTTTTTGACATGTTCGGTATTAGCTTCTCTGACCACCCTGATCCGACCAGAATTCTCATGCCAGAAGATTGGGTAGGTCATCCTTTGAGAAAAGATTTTTCTGTCGGACAAATACCTGTTCAGTTCAAAGCTAGCAAGGCAAAACGATGACTTCCGAAGTTACAGAGACAAGCAATCAGTCTTTATCTGCTTTAAGCAACGATGAAAGGGTTTGTCTTCGTGAAGGTAGTGCAGTTTTGAGGATAAGTGAGTCTGACGCCACTTCTAAAACTAAAAATGAAATTACAGAGACTTCAGATCCATCAGAAGAAACTCGGATGATTCTTAATATGGGACCGTCTCACCCTTCAACTCATGGAGTTCTTCGACTTATCTTGGAATTGGAAGGTGAGACGGTTGAACGTTCAAAACCCGTAATTGGCTACTTGCATACAGGCATGGAAAAAACCGCTGAGACACTTTCATATACACAGGGTTCGACCAATGTCACAAGAATGGATTACGCCTCCCCACTTTTTACAGAGCTTGCATTTTCTTTAGCAGTGGAAAAACTTTTAGAGATTGAAGTACCTGTTAGAGCAACGTGGATACGAATGCTCATGTGTGAGTTGAACAGAATCAGTTCGCATTTACTTTTTCAAGCAACAAACGGTATGGATCTTGGCGCAGTATCAATGATGATTTATGGATGGCGTGAAAGAGAAGAAGTACTTAGATTTTTTGAAAAAGTCACGGGTTTAAGAATGAACCACAACTACATCCGACCGGGCGGAGTAGCAGTCGATTTACATGATGGCTGGCAAGATGATCTAAGAAATCTTTTAGAAATAATTCCACCGAGGCTTGATGAATATGATGACTTATTAACAGGTCAACCACTTTTTCAGAAAAGACTTCAAGGTGTAGGTTCATTAAATACCTCTGAGGCAATTGCTTTATCAGCAACAGGACCGATACTTCGATCAACTGGTTATGACTGGGATTTAAGAAAAGATGAACCTTATCTAGCCTATGATCAAGTTGATTTTGATGTAATTGTAGGAACCCACGGTGATTCTTTTGACCGTTTTGCTATTCGATTAAATGAAGTTCGTGAATCATTGAGAATAGTTGAACAAATTTTAGACCTGATGCCATCAGGTGATTATCGAATTCAAGATAAAAAAATTACACCTCCGCCACGCGCTCGTATTGACGAGTCAATGGAAGCGTTAATACATCATTTCAAAATATTCACTGAAGGTTTCCATGTGCCTCCTGGAGAAGTTTATGCTGCAGTTGAATCACCTAGAGGAGAATTAGGCTGTTATCTAGTTTCTGATGGGAGTCCCAATCCTTACAGGATGCATATTAGAGGACCAAGTTTTGTAAATTTACAAACTTTGCCGCACTTAATGAGAGGCGGACTAATTGCAGATGCAGTGGCTGTGATTTCTTCTATTGACCCGATTATGGGGGAAGTTGATAGATAATGAGTTTTTTCAATGAAGAGAATGAAGCAATCGCGAGAGATATTGTTGGCCGATACCCAGTGGCTAGGTCTGCACTAATACCGTTGTTACATTTAGCCCAAGAACAAGAAGGTTGGATAACTAAGCCTGCAATGGAACAAATTGCAGAACTCACTAATACAACATCAGTAGAAGTATTAGGCACAGGAACTTTTTATGAAATGTTTAAGTTCCATCCAGTTGGACGTTATTTAATCAAAGTGTGTACGAATATATCTTGCCAATTATCAGGTGCAGATGAACTTCTTGAACATGTGAAAACGTCTCTGGGGGTAGAAGAAGGAAGCATAACGGAAGATGAACTTTTCACTTTCGAAGAAGCTGAGTGTGTCGCAGCGTGTACAGAAGCTCCTTGTTTCACAGTTAATTACCGTTATTTCCATCGGGCAACAAAAGAACTTTTTGATGAAGTTGTTGTAGATCTAAGAGCAGGTGAAAGTCCTTTGTCTAAAGGCTCTGCTGATGATCAAGGAGTAATGCCAGAGCATGGAACTTTAAGCAGGGTTCGTCAACAGATACCTAAATCACGTTGTGCTGGAATTAAGCACCCAGAGGAAATAAAAGGTCCTCCAAATTGGATTGAAGAGAGTGTTTAAATGAACGAATCTTCTTTACAGGCTGGTTACGTAAAACATGCACCTGGTTTCGTCGAAAACAAGGGTCCTAAACTTATTACAAGTCGTTTCAAACATACAGATTCTTTTACGCTTGAAAAGTATTTATCGACAGATGGTTATGAAGGTTTAAGGTCAGCACTTAATCTCTCACCCAGTCAAGTTCATGATGAAGTTAGAGAAGCCAGTCTTCTTGGGCGTGGAGGTGCTGGTTTTCCTGCAGGAATTAAATGGGGATTCCCTCCAGAGGGAGTATGGCCTCGGTATCTAGTAGTTAATGGAGACGAAAGTGAAATAGGTACATACAAAGATCGTTTGTTAATGGAAAGGGATCCCCATCAGTTAATCGAAGGAGTTTTGATTGCCTGCTATGCACTTGGGTTATCTCAAGCTTTTTTATATGTCAGAGGTGAAATGGCTTTGGCGCAAGAACGGATAGCGATCGCACTTGATGAAGCTTATAAAGCTGGTTATATAGGGAAAAATGTTCTGGATACTAAATTTTCTGTTGACGTAGTGATGCATTGGGGTGCAGGGGCATACATAGTTGGAGAAGAAACAGCGTTAATAGAAAGTCTTGAAGGTAAGCGTGGAATGCCACGTTTAAAGCCTCCTTATTTTCCAGCCGCAATAGGTTTATATGGTAAGCCGACGATTGTGAATAATGTTGAAACTCTTTCTAATCTTCCATGGATTATTAATAATGGCGCTTCTGCCTATAAAGAATTTGGATCAGAATCGTCGCCAGGAACTCGAATGTTTGCAATTTCTGGTCATGTGAAACGACCTGGCGTTTATGAGGTCGAACATGGAGTAACTACCTTTAGAGAACTTTTTTATGGAGACAATTTTTGTGGTGGTATAAGAGATGACAATGAATTGAAAATGTTTATACCTGGTGGAGGTTCAGCTCCGTGGTTTTTTAAAGAACAACTAGATTTACCACTTGAAGCAAGTGCTGTAGGTGCTGCAGGTTCAATGCTAGGTTCTGGCGCAATCGTTGTTATGGATGAAACAACAGATGCAGTAAAAGCTTGTTTGAGTGTTGTTAGATTTTTTGCTCGCGAATCTTGCGGGAAGTGTTCTCCTTGCAGAGAGGGAACTACGTGGGAAGAAAAAATTCTACAAAGGATCTTGAATGGCGACGGAAGGCCTTCAGACATAGATTTGCTTTTAGATATAGGTGACAACATAAGCCCTGGTCCCTATCCAGCTGCGTCTTATCCAGATGAAGGTTTGGAGGCGGTTCCGTTTCCACCTAAGCAAACAACAATCTGCCCATTAGGACCTTCATCTGTAGCCCCGATTGTGTCTGCGATAAGAAGATTTAGGAGTGAGTTTGAATCTCTCATCACAAGACGTGACCCTATTCCTTTGTCATTAGATGTTGAAGAGGTAGCTACATGACAGATGTTAGGTCTACCGAAACTGCAGTTTCGATAACAGTTGACGGAAAACAAGTAATGGCAAAACCTGGTGAATTGTTAATAGATGCCTGTGAGAGAAGCGGAACGTATATCCCAAGATTTTGTCATCATCCACGTATGAAACCTGTTGGGATGTGTCGAATGTGTTTAGTAGAAATAGACACAGGTAGGGGACCAGCTCTTCAACCATCTTGCATGATTGAGTGCACAAATGAAATGGTTGTAGATACTCAATCCGAAAAAACTCAAAAAGCACAAGAAGGAGTACTTGAATTCCTATTAGTGAATCACCCTCTTGATTGTCCGATTTGCGATAAAGGAGGAGAATGCCCTTTACAAGATCAGACGATGGCTTTTGGAGCTGGAGAGAGTCGATTTATCGAAGATAAACGTACGTACAGAAAACCCATTCCAGTTAATGAGAACGTTTTTCTAGACCGTGAAAGATGCGTTCTTTGTGATAGATGCACACGTTTTGCTGATCAAGTCGCTGGAGATGCTTTAATACATTTTATTGACAGAGGAAATAAGACTCAAGTTAATACGTATCCAGATCAACCCTTTAGTTCTTATTTCAGTGGAAACACCGTTCAGATATGTCCGGTAGGGGCTTTGACAGCTGCTCCTTTTAGATTTAAGGCAAGACCATGGGATTTAACTGAAGTTGAATCTACAAGTACTTTCGACAGTCTTGGAAACAGAATTTCTGTTCAAGAGTCAAGGGACAAGGTTTTGCGTTTTACAGGTGTTGATTCTGATTCTGTTAACTGGGGTTGGCTAACAGACAAAGAAAGATTCATATTCGAGTCATATTCAAGTGATAAAAGACTAAGTGAACCGCTGGTAATTGATGAGTCAGCTTCAGGTAAAAAAAATCAGTTTGTGGTTACTTCATGGGATGAAGCTTATGAAAAATGTGTCACTGCATTTCAAGTAACTACTCCCGAACGAATAGCTGTTATTGGTGGATCCCGTTTAACTAATGAGGCTCAGTATGTCTGGAGTAAAATTGCAAAAGGGATAATCGGAACCGATAACGTCGATGCTCAACTAGACGATGGGTTTTCACCAGAAGTGCTTCTCAGTTTGAATCCTTCGACTATAGATGAAACTTGTAAACCCGGTGGAGTAATTCTTCTTCTAGGAGCTGATCCGAAAGAAGAGTTAGGTTCTCTCTATTTACGTGTAAGACATGCGGTAGTTAATGACCACTGCAAACTAATTGAACTTACACCAACAAAAACTGGACTTTCGAAATTGGCTACTTATTCAGTAAGAATTCCGCCAGGAAAAACCTTTGAGGCAGTAAAAGGATTGTCTGGTAAATCTTGTGAACTAGACGAAGAGACTCTTAAAGCGATAAAAGATGCGGGAAAGATTATTAATAATAGTAAGTCAGTTTCTGTTTTACTAGGCCGGACTTCTTTAGCAGAGTCATCTTCAATCTTGGAAGATGGAGCTATTGCACTGCAGGAATACTTGCCAGAAGCCACTTTTTTACCTTTATTAAGAAGAGGCAATATAAATGGTGCAATAGATATGGGCCTTTCTCCCGGCTTGTTACCTGGAAGATGCGGATTGGAAGAAGGATCAGAACTACTACAAGGTCGTTGGCCAACACTCCCTAGTCGTAGAGGATTTCATACTAGAGAAATACTTGAATCTGCAATCAACGGACAAATAGATGTTCTAGTTATCTTGGGAGCCGATCCACTAATGGATTTTCCTGATTGTCAATTAGTTCAAGAAGCTTTTGAGAGAATCGGAACAGTAATCGCAGTTGATATTTTTGCAACAGATAGTGTGCGCCAAGCCGATATTATTTTGCCAGCTGCTACTACCACAGAGATAGACGGGACATTTACTAACCTTGAGGGTCGAATAAGTCCGATAAGAAGAAGTGTCACACCTCCTGGAACAGCTAGACCAGACTGGATGATTGCTTTAGACCTAGTTCAGTATTTTGATCCTGAGTTAGGACCGTTTACATTCAAAGAGTTGTGTGAAGAGATTTCTTTGGTTTCTGGTCTACATAAAGATCTTGACCTGACAAAAGTTGAACAAATTGATAAAGAAGGAGTCGTTTTAAATAGAGATTTACGAAAAGTGGAAGTAACTTCAGTGAAGATTCCTAAACAAAAGACTAATTCTTTTCGACTGATAGCAACAAGAAGCATGTATGACAAAGGAGTTCTTGCCTCACATAGTTCAGCGCTTAAGGAACTTGCACCTGGAAGTCAGATAAAAGCTAATCCAGAAGATATGCAAAAGATTGGAGTTAGTTCTGAATCGTTAGTTCGTTTAATTGGTTCAAAAGGTGAAATTAAAACCAGACTTATACTCGACCCAGACACAACCAGCGGAACCATTCATGTTCTTTGGAATCAAGAGGGTCCCGAAATTCGAAAACTTATCGATTCTTCATTACCGGTAAATGATTTGAAGATTGAGAAAACATGATGATTATTGCTTCTGATCCGCTTCTCAGCTCAGAAATTGGGTTGTCAGTAGTTGCTGTGATGTTATTAAAAGTTGTACTTGCTTTTGCATTGCTAATGGTTTCAGTAATGCTTGTGATCTGGTTTGAAAGGAAAGTTGTAGCAGACATGCACAACCGCGTGGGGCCCTCATTAGCAGGCCCATGGGGGATATTGCAGACTTTGGCGGATGGAATAAAACTGTTCTTCAAAGAGGATTTGTTACCTGCGCGAGCAGATCGTGTTGTTTTTCGATTGGCCCCTTACCTTTCTCTGGTGCCTGCTTTTTTATCTTTTGCAATTGTCCCAATCGGTGGTGACTTTACAAATGGTGGAGATGGAACAGTTTCCATTTTTGGGCATAGAACTCTTTTGCAAGTAGCTGATCCTCCAGTAGGGGTTCTTTTATTTCTTGCTCTTTCTTCTATAGCTGTTTATGGCGTCATGCTTGCGGGCTGGTCATCAGGTTCAAAGTATCCCCTATTAGGATCGGTCAGAGCGTCCGCCCAGATGATCAGTTATGAAGCCGCTCTAGGTCTTGCAATGGCAACAGTTTTCTTGTCTTCAGGAACTCTTTCAACAAGCGGCATAGTCGCAGGTCAAGCGACTTGGAACTGGAACCTAGTCGCAACAGGAGTAATTCCGTTTGTGATTTTTGTGATTGCAGGAACAGCTGAACTTAATAGACCACCTTTTGATTTGGTTGAAGCAGAACAAGAACTTGTTGGAGGCTTCCACACCGAGTACAGCTCTATACGTTTCGCTTTATTTTTTCTCGCAGAATTTATGAACATGATTACCATGTCAGCAATAGCTGTAACTCTTTTCCTAGGAGGACCAAACGGTCCAATTCTAATAAAACAGATTTCATGGGTATGGCCGATACTTTGGTTCTTTTTAAAAGTGTTGGCGTTTTTATTCACTTTTGTCTGGCTTCGTGCGACTCTCCCAAGGTTGAGGTATGACCAGCTCATGGATTTAGGTTGGAAATTGCTTATACCTGCTTCTTTAGGGTGGTTTCTTCTAATAGCTGCCTTAAACATTGGAGAGGACAGAGGTTGGTCAACTTTTTTAGTAGTGCCAATAGGTTTGTTAGTTCTTTCATTGGCAGCCTTGTTGCTTAATGGAGCAATCAAAAAAGCTAGGGATTCAAATATTAATGCTGCAGACCTCTCTGAAATATCTGAGGGGACAGAATAATGAGTTATTTAAAGGGTTTCTTGGTTACATTTAGGCAAATTTTTCAAACCCGTGTAACGACTCCCTATCCATCAAAAAAACGTGAAAAACCTGAGAGGCTTCATGGGCGGCATGTGCTTGGAAGGTATGAAGATGGAATGGAGAAGTGCATAGGTTGTGAGCTTTGTTCTGGTGTTTGCCCAGCAAATTGTATTTACGTAAGAGGTGCAGATAATCCTAGAGATAATCCAGTGTCTCCGGGAGAGCGTTACGGTTTTGTTTATGAGATCAACTATTTGCGATGCATTCATTGTGATCTTTGTGTTGAAGCCTGTCCGACGGGGGCAATTACCGAAAGCAAAATGTTTGAATTCTCTTTTACAAATCGAAATGATGCCATTTATACGAAAGATGAACTTTTAGTCGATTCAGAGTCGGGCAAACCTAAACAATTACCATGGGAAGACTGGCGTGAAGGTGAAGACCTTTTGACTTCCGGATGGTTAAGAGCGACTTCACCAAATGGAGATGCTTCTTATGAAGGCCAAATCGCTTGGTCAGGTGATTTGGGTTATGGAATTCGTAAAGCTGAAATAGGTCAGAGTGATTCAGAACCTCAAGAAGAGGGAATGTAATGGAAACTGTTGTTTTTTTAATTAGTGCTGCTGTCATTTTAAGTGGGGCATTGGGAGTCATACTTTCAAACAACCCTGTTCACTCAGCCTTATTTATGGTTCAGACTTTATTTGGGGTGGCAGTTTTATTCGTTCTGTTAGAAGCAACATTCCTTGCTGCGATACAAGTAATTGTCTACGCCGGAGCGATTGTAATTCTTTTTGTTTTTGTAATTACTTTGCTAGGAGTTGATCGTGCCGAAGATTTACGAGTCGAACCAATTTCTGGTCAAAGACCTTTAGCTGTAGTTCTTGGAGTTTCGATTTTTGGAATTATTTTGACTGTTTTGATTGCTGCCGTTGGGAGCCCCACAGTGATTCAAGAAGCAAACATTCCAATTGGGGATGCGGCTGATAACACAAAACTCTTAGGGGAAACATTGTTTTCAAAGCAAGTTTTTTCGGTAGAGCTGACTGCACTTTTGTTGACAGTTGCAGTCGTTGGGGCAGTTGTTCTTTCAACTCGCCCAAAGGGTTTATTGATATCGACCCTAGAAGAACAGGGAGATGACGTTTTAGATGACGACCTAGAAGAGACAGGTAAAGAATGATTATTACAACTACCTGGTATTTGTCCTTGTCGGCAGTTCTATTTTCAATTGGCGCTACAGGTCTTTTAGTGCGACGTAACCCCTTGATCATGTTTATGTGTATCGAATTAATGCTAAATGCAGTAAATATTACTTTTGTGAGTATTGGCTCTCACCTAAATGACTTGGGTGGCCAGTTAGCTGTTTTTTTCGTGCTAGTTGTAGCAGCAGCCGAAGTGGTTGTGGGTTTAGCACTAGTAGTTGCAATTATGCGAAGACGATCTAGAGCTAATGCAGATGACTTAAAGATTTTGGGCGGATGAGAATGATTGATCTAGTTTGGCTCATACCTGCTTTCCCTCTTCTAGGATTTTTGTCATTAATTTTTATAGGTAGATCAGCAAAGGAACCTATTGCAGGATGGATTGCAACGTTTGCTATGGCAGGTTCTTTTTTATCGGCTCTGATTGTTTTCATCGGAATGCTTTTAGAAGAGAATGAAAATCGACAGTCAGTTGTTACCTTGTTTGACTGGATTCCAGCTGGAGATTTTAAAGTCGACGTAGGTTTTCTAGCCGACCCCTTATCACTGACGATGTGTTTATTTATTACGGGAGTAGGTACGTTAATCCATCTTTATTCGATTGGTTATATGCATGGCGACTCAGATTTCAATCGATTTTTTACATATTTGAATTTGTTCGCTTTCTCAATGCTGATGCTCGTATTAGGAGACAATCTTCTATTGACTTTCTTAGGGTGGGAAGGCGTAGGAGCTTGTTCGTACCTTTTAATTTCGTTTTGGTTTAACGATCCAGAGAATGCAACTGCAGGTAAGAAAGCATTTATAACGAATCGAGTTGGAGACTGGGGATTTATGATCGCTATGTTTCTTATTTTCTTCAATTTTGGTTCTCTTCAGTATTTAGAAATTTTCGATGTCCTAGGCTCTAACGAAATAGCTAAAAGTACAACCACTTTTATAGTTCTGATGCTTTTTGTAGGGGCGATGGGTAAATCCGCACAATTCCCTCTATATCTATGGTTACCGGATGCAATGGCTGGTCCAACTCCGGTTTCAGCTTTAATCCATGCTGCGACAATGGTTACATCTGGTGTTTACTTATTAACCAGAGTAAATCCAATCATGGTTGAAGCTT
>PABN01000030.1 GCA_002699555.1 Dehalococcoidia bacterium | reverse complement strand
TGATCGAAGATATCGCAGATCGTTTTCTCATAGGTGAAAATCCTTTTCATATTGAAACTTTTTGGCGTCGATCTTATGGAGTCGGATACACACTCCGACCTGACCCCACTTTATGTGGCGTAATCAGTTCACTAGAAATGGCTTGCTGGGATTTAATTGGAAAAGAATGCAACAAGCCGATTTATGAACTTCTCGGCGGCCGCGTGCATGAAGGATTACGTGCTTACACCTACCTATACCCTCCTGACGGGGACGATACATACAACCCCTCAACAGAAAAACACATTTATAACGACCCTTCCTTAGCTGCTGAAGCTGCTACTGCGGCCGTTGAAAAAGGTTTTACAGCAGTCAAATTTGACCCAGCTAGTTCTTACTCAGTTTTTGATGGCCGTCAACCCACTCCAAGCGAATTGGAATTTTGCGAATCAATGGTTAAAGCCCTCCGTGAAACTCTTGGCACAAAAGCTGACATACTATTTGGCACCCATGGACAATTCACTCCTTCAGGAGCGCTAAGACTTGCGAGAGTTCTAGAAAAATATGACCCACTCTGGTTTGAAGAGCCTGTGCCTCCTGATGACGTAAAAGGAATGGCACAAGTTGCTGCCGGAACATCTATTCCAGTTGCAACTGGAGAGAGACTCACAACAGTAAGTGAATTTTCAACGCTTCTTGAGTCGAATGCAGCTTCAATAATCCAACCAAATCTTGGACGTTGCGGAGGTATTCTTCAAGGCAAGAAAATCGCTTCAATAGCAGAGGTGAAACAGGCTTTACTGGCTCCACACTGTTACTGCGGACCTGTAGTCGCCGCTGCAAATATCCAACTGGCTACTTGCACTCCAAACTTTCTAATTCTTGAATCAATCGGAGATTGGTCTGGTTTCCATGCCGAGATCCTCAAAAAACCCATTGAATTCTCAGATGGTCTAGTAATACCATCTAAAGAACCCGGTCTTGGTGTCGAGTTAAATGAAAATGTCGTGAAAGCTAATCCGTGGGAAGGAGACGAACTGCAGCTAACCCCCCTATACGATCCACCCTCAGGAAAAGAAGGTTTCGAAAAATGAACAGGCACAATTTTAGGATTTCTAATGCCAGATGAACGGAGACGTGGTGGCAGGGCTCGAAGAAGAGACAACGATTCAAAAAACGTTCAACAGCCTTCTCCAATTCAACCAATACACAGATTCGAACCTCTGAGGGCAGTCTCTGAAGATGAATTGGAATCAATTCACCAAGCCTCTTTGAAAGTTCTTTCGGAAACCGGAATTGCTTTTCTAGATGAAACAGCTTGCCAACAGTTAGCAGATGCCGGAGCTGTTGTTAAAGACCAACAAGTCAGATTTGATCCTGAAATGGTCATGGAAGTTATTTCCACTGCGCCTAATGAATTCAAAATGCATGGAATAACACCTCAAAGAGACTTCATTATGGGTGGCAAATGGATTACTTATACTGCAGTGGCCAGCCCTCCCTTCGTGACCGGTTTGGGACGTGATCGACGTGACGGCAATAGAGAGGATTTTCGCAATCTGATCAAATTGACTCAGATGCTTAACTGTCTCCACACAACTGCTGGCTATCCAGTGGAACCAACCGACATACACGCTTCGGTCAGACATTTATACGCAACTCATGATGCTGTAACTCTTTCTGACAAACCACCATTCGTTTACAGCCTAGGGCGACAAAGAAATATCGATGGAATGGAAATTACTCGGATAGCCAGAGGTGTAGACCAAGAAACCTTCAACTCAGAACCTTCAATTTTTTCAGTAATTAATGCGAGTACACCCTTGCGATACGACACTGTAATGCTTCATGGAATTCAAGAAATGTCTGCACGAAATCAAGTTATTTGCATAACGCCCTTCACATTGGCGGGTGCCATGGCCCCTGTGACCGTTGCGGGAGCACTAGTTTTGCAAAATGCTGAAGCTTTAGCGGGAATTGCTTACACACAACTGGTTAACCCAGGAGCACCTGTCATCTATGGGGGTTTTACTTCCAATGTTGACATGCAATCCGGGGCGCCAGCATTTGGAACGCCTGAATACTGGAAAGCCTGCCTTGTCGGAGGCCAACTAGCTAGGCGCTATGGTCTTCCTTACCGGTCATCCAATGTGAACGCATCAAACAGTGTCGATGCTCAATCAATGTACGAAAGTGTCATTTCTATATGGGGTGCAATTATGGGCGGTGTAAACCTTCTACTCCACGGAGCCGGCTGGCTCGAAGGTGGTCTCCTCGCTTCATATGAAAAAATGGTTATAGATGCAGATGTTCTAAACATGGTGAATTCCATGTTGGAACCAGTCACTGTAGACGACGCCTCCCTAGCCGTAGAAGCAATCGCGGAAGTAGGTCCCGGAGGTCACTTCTTCGGTTCAGAACACACCCAAGAACGCTACAAAACCGAACATTTTCGTCCAATGGTCTCAGACTGGAGGAACTATGAATCATGGGACGAGTCCGGACGTCAAGAAGCTCACCAACGTGCTGAAAAACTAGCAAAACAACTAATTGACTCACATGAAGAACCACCCATGGAAGAAGATATCCGTACCGAATTAGATGAATATCTCGAAAGAAGAGTTGCTGAAGGTGGCGTCCCAACTGATTATTAAGAAAGAGAAACATGAAAGAAAAAACTGAAGTTGTAGTTGTAGGTGGAGGAGTTGTCGGCTGTAGCGTGCTGTATCACTTGACCAAAGCCGGCTGCACCGACGTTGTCCTTCTAGAGAGAAAAGAACTTACAGCAGGCTCAACCTGGCACGCAGCTGGGGGTATGCACACCCTGAATGGAGATCCGAACGTAGCTGCACTTCAAAGATACACAATAAAACTCTATGAAGAACTTGAAGAGTTAACTGGAGTCGATTGTGGAATCCATCTGACTGGCGAACTGATGCTGGCAGACAACGAAGACAGATTGGACTGGCTAAAAATGGCTCATGCCCGAGGTAGGTATATGGGCATGGAAACAGAAATAATTTCAACTTCAGAAGCAAAAGATCTTGTTCCTTTCCTAGAAGAACAATATTTTGTAGGTGCTCTTTGGGATCCAGTAGGTGGACATGTCGACCCTTCAGGCGTCACAAACGCTTACGCAACTGCTGCAAGGTCTTTAGGGGCTGAAATTGAAAGAAATACATGGGTAAAGGAAATTTCTCAACAACCTGATGGCACTTGGGACCTTTTAACAGATAAGGGAATGATAAATTGTGAAAATTTTGTAAATGCTGGAGGTTTGTGGGCTAGAGAAGTTGGTCGGATGTGTGGCATTGAACTACCGGTGCAGGCAATGGAACACATGTACTTTCTCACTGAAGAACTACCTGAAATTGAACCGTGGCTTGAAGAAAATGATGGTCACGGTCGAGGAGTCATTGATTTCAGCGGCGAAATTTACTTAAGAGCCGAAGGTAAAAGCCTTTTACTCGGAACCTACGAACAGGCATGTGTCCCTTGGCAAACTAAATCAACCCCTTGGGATTTTGGTGCCCAACTTCTCACCCCTGACCTGGAAAGACTTACCCCTTCCCTCGAAGTTGGGTTTTCACATTTTCCCATTTATGCAGATGCCGGTATTAAACAAGTCATCAATGGACCATTCACATTCGCTCCTGATGGGAATCCGTTAATCGGCCCTATAAGAGGACAAAGAGGTCACTGGGTTGCTTGTGGTGTAATGGCAGGCCTCAGCCAGGGCGGAGGTGTTGGATTGGCGATGGCAAATTGGATTACTACTGGTGATCCGGGTTTTGATGTTTGGGGAATGGATGTTTCACGTTTTGGTGATTGGACCACACCGGACTATACATTGACGAAAGTCATAGAAAACTACACGAGGCGCTTCAAAATAAGTTTCCCTAATGAAGAACTACCCGCAGGTAGACCACTTCATACTTCACCAATCTTCAACAAACTAACTGATGCAAATGCCGTGTGGGGCGCCGCGTACGGACTTGAATACCCTCTCTGGTTCCAAGAAATTGGAAAAGAGCCTATAGAAGAAGTCACCTTCAAACGATCTAATGCTTTCCCCGTAGTAGCTGAAGAAGTGAGAGGAGTACGTGAAAATGTCGGCCTTATGGAAATAACAGGTTTCGCAAAACATGAATTCAGTGGACATGGTGCAAGAGAATTTTTAGAAAAACTACTAACCAACAAAATTCCTGAAAATGGTCGGATAGCCCTAGCTCCAATGTTAAACGAGGCAGGGAAACTTATAGGAGACTTCACTGTGGCATCACTTACTGACCAAATTACAGAAGAAGAAAAATTCATTTTGTTTGGTTCAGGAATTGCTGAGGGTTACCACCAGAGGTGGTTCCTTGAGCACATCGACAATGACCCAACCATCCGTTATAAGCCAATAGGTAACGATATGACTGGCTTGTCGATCGCAGGTCCTAATTCAAGGGACCTTCTAAGTTCCATCACAAACGAAGATGTATCATCTGAAAGCTTTAAATTCTTAGACATTAAAAATATGGCAATCGGAATGATCCCCTCTCTAGTGGGAAGAATAACTTTTACGGGCGACCTTGGTTACGAAATATGGGTCCCGTCATCACTTCAATCACAACTTTATGACCTTCTAACTGATGTTGGAAAAGAATTTGATATAAGTCTTTTTGGATTACGCGCGTTGGACAGTATGCGGTTTGATAAAAACTTTGGTTCTTGGGCCACTGAATACAGGCCTATTTACGACCCTCTAGAAGCTGGACTGGACAATTTCGTAAAATTCGATAAAGAAAATTTTGTAGGCAAAGAATCAATTGCTGAGGTATTGGAAGTAGGCCCAAAGAGGAAACTCAGCGCTTTCGTCGTTGATACCGACAACTCTGATGTACTCGGTGATGAACCCATTTGGCATGACGGAAAAGTTGTAGGTTGGGCCACATCTGGAGGATATGCGCATTGGTCGAAAGCCTCATGCGCGCTCGGTTACCTTCCTTCAGAGCTTTCAGATGTGAATGAAGGATTTGAAATAGAAGTATTGGGAACACTCCGTGAAGCAAAACGGATAAATGAACCACTATTCGATCCTAAAGGGTCTCGGATGCGTAGCTGAGGAAATCAGATTAATGGGAGCACATAACAAAATTTCTGAAGACCCTAACGATCCACTTATACGTAAGGCTTCAACCACAGGACACAGAATGGTACTTGGTCCTGGTGAACCTGCACTAAGTGAATGGGCTGAAGCAAAACTTTCGTTACCCGATGAGAAAGCAATGATGGAATACAGGGTGAAAAGAATCCGCTCTGAACTCGAAAAAGCTGACCTGGCAGGAATTTTACTTTTTGACCCAATGAACCAGATGTACGCAACTTATTCGCCAAATATGCAGTTGTGGATCACTCACAACCCTTCTAGATATGTTTTCTTGGCAACAGATGGTCCACTTATTCAATTTGATTACCCGAACTGTGAATTTTTATCTGCTCACAACCATCTAGTTGATGAAGTCAGACCTGCAACAACTTTCTTCTATTTTGTCGCAGGAGATCGAGTTGAAGAGCAAGCGCAAAAATTTGCTTTAGAAATAGCTGATCTGATTAGAACTCATGGTGGTGGAAACCGTCGTTTAGCAGTTGACGTCACCACAATTGCAGGAAACCAGGCTCTTCAACAAGCAGGTTTAGATTTGGTCGAAGGCACTCAAATTATGGAGTCAGCTCGAATGATCAAATCACATGATGAAATCACTGCCATGAGATGTTCTGTGGAAACGACTCGAGTTGCCTGTCAGAAGACATTTGAAGCAATGGAATCAGGTATAACCGAAAATCAACTCTGGGCTGTCATGTGGTCAGAAATGCTTTCTCGACATGGGGAATGGATGGAGTGCAGGCTTCTTTCAGCAGGGGAAAGAACTAACCCTTGGTTCCAAGAGTCGAGTAGTAATATCATCAATGAAGGCGATCTTGTAGCCTTCGATACAGACTTTGTTGGCCCGTACTCAATGATGACAGATATCTCAAGAACTTGGATCTGCGGAGACGCTAAACCAAACAAACAACAAAAAGAAATTCATTCATTAGCAGTCGAGCAAATGCACAAAAACATGGAGTTACTAACTCCTGGGACTACCTTTTACGAATTAACCCACAACTCGTGGACTCCGCCAGTTGAAGATTATCGACATTATTCATGCCTATTTCACGGAGTAGGTCAGTGCGATGAGTATCCAGACATTGTTTTCCCAGAAGCTTGGGAAGAATCTGGGTATGACGGGGTTCTAATGCCAGGGATGGTTCTCACTGTTGAAGCGTATGTTGGATCACGCTCCGGTGGTCAAGGAGTAAAATTAGAAGACCAGGTGTTAATCACTGAAAATGGTTACGAAAATCTTTCAGCTTGGACTCTAGATCTAGAAAAATTTGAGAGACTTTAGATTTTGAAGTGAATTTTTCCTAATGGGTTGTAACGTCAGCAAATAGAAATACTAAATGGAGGTCAGTAATGAATAAGTCCTGCGAAAATCGAGTAGCAATTGTCACCGGTGCTGGAAGAGGAATAGGACGCGAGCATGCACTTATGCTTGCCAGTGAAGGTGCAAAAGTAGTGGTCAATGACCTCGGAGGAGATGAATCAGGACACGGTGCAGATCTCACTCCAGCACAAGAAGTAGTAAATGAGATTGTCAACATGGGTGGTGAAGCGATAGTCAATGGGTGCAACGTTGCCGATTTTGATGCTGCGGGAGCGATGATTCAAGAAGCGGTTGACAAATGGGGTCGAATAGACATACTTATAAACAACGCTGGAATCCTCAGAGATCGAATGCTGTTTTCAATGTCTGAAGATGATTGGGATTCAGTCATTAATGTCCACTTAAAAGGAACTTTTGCTCCGACTCACCACGCTTCGGTTTTTTGGAGAGAATCTGTTAAAGCAGGTGGTGAAACTTTCGGACGTGTGATTAACACCTCATCACCTTCGGGTATTTACGGAAACGTCGGTCAAACTAACTATGGTGCTGCAAAAGCTGGAATCGCTGCTTTTAGTGTTATTGCTGCACAAGAACTTTTTAAATATGGAGTGACCGTTAATTGCTTAGCTCCAACAGCAATCTCCCGTCTTACCGAACCTTTAATGGGAGGAACTGATGGAGTTAGTGAAGAAATTCGTGAATCGATGTCACCCAGATGGATTGCTCTAATCGCAACTTGGCTTTGTAGTGAAGAGGCGCAAAATGTGACCGGTCGCGTGTTTGACATCCGTGGTGACAAACTTGGTATTGCTGAAGGATGGCATCTTGGTCCAAGTGAAACTCAGGGAGACGAACCATCAGAACTTGACGATGTAGTTAAGACTTTGATGGAAAAAGCAAGGCTGAATGCTGATATGTCAGGTCGAGATCGTGAAGGTCCGGGTTTTCCTCCGAACACAATCTGAGGTTTGAATTAAAAACCTTTAAAATCTGCAGAACGTTTTTCTATCCACGCTAAAGCAGCTTCTTTAATATCTTCTGTCTCGAAATTTACAGATTGCGCTTGCGCTTCAGCTTCGAGGGACTGACTCAGAGAAGAGTTAATTCCAGCATTTAAAAGTTTTTTGCTCATTGAAAGCGCAATTGGTGGTCCGGATGCTAAACGATCAGCAAAGTCTTGAACAGTATTGTCGAGTTCTTCCTCTGTGACTATTCGATTTACTAAGCCGATGCGGTCGGCCTCTGCGGAATCTATTACATCAGCCATCAAAACCAATTCCTTAGCCCGATGTAAACCAATTTGTCTCGGCAATAGCCAAGAACCGCCGAAATCAATAGATAGTCCTCTGCGTGCAAAAATCTCTGAAAATCTAGCTGTCTCCGAAGCGATGAGGATATCGCAACCTAATGCGAGATTCATACCAGCCCCTGCTGCTACACCTCTTATTTTCGCAATCACAGGATGCGGGATTTCATTAAGAGCCAAAACTGACTCACTGATCTGTCGCATATTCTTTATATGCACATGTTTTTTGCCAGAGTTTGCTTGACTTCCTTGTCCGCTAACATCCGCTCCCGAACAAAAATTTCCTCCTGCGCCGGTGATCACAACAACTCTTACAGTTTCACTTCTAGATATTTCCCTACAAATTCTTCCAAAATCAGCAAACATTTGAGTTGTCATGGCATTCATCACATCGGGTCGGTTTATCGTAATTGTTGCCTGAGAGCCAATCTGTTCTACGTCAATACCATCTGCGCCTTTTATATTTTGTTCCATAAACGGACACTATCCACTTCATATGCAATTCAACGAACGGAGCTTAGATAAGATTTATCTATGGATCTAGGAATGAATGCAGATCAAGAAGCTATTAAAGATGTTTTCTCTAGTTTCTTTGTTGAACAAACTGGACCTGAAAGTGCTAGGAATTCAATACCTTTAGGCTTTGATCTAAAAGCATGGAAGCGTCTATCAGAAACCGGAGCACCTGGAATGGGGGTTTCACCACCAGCTGGTGGAGGTGCTTCATTATCTGACCTTGTAATTGTTGCTGAGGAAGCCGGATCCCAAATTGCGCCTCTTCCTATTATTGATCACGTAGTTACATCGAGAGTTTTGGAAAAGTTGGACTTACTAGAAGAAGAAGTTTTGACTGGAACTCTTATAGCTGGTCTGGTGGTAAGGCCAGTGAAAAACGGTGTAGCTAAATCAGTTCCGACAGGTGCTATAGCAAACAGATTAATCGCTTTAAATGAAGACAAACTGCTGCTCCTTGCTGATGAACCGCCTAACAAATCCTTACCAAATCATGGTGATCTTCCAATCGCCCATCGTGTAATAAAAAATGCGGACGTCATTGCAGAAGGAAGAGAAGCCACTGAGCTTTTCGATAGAGCCTTGAACGAATGGAAAACTCTGATTTCAGCTTTTCTCGTTGGCATAACTCGAAGTTCGATCGAAATAACCGTTGAATACGTAAAAGATCGTCACCAATTTGGAAAACCAATTGGCAGTTTTCAATCAGTTCAGCATGGACTGGCAGATTTACCAGGTTTATGTGATGGAGCTCGCCTACTAGTAAACAAAGCAGCGTGGGCAGGAGACAAGGAAATAGCCGGAGCAATAAATTTAACTGATAATGAAATTTCTGATTTCGCTACCCTCGCCTCTATGTCGCTGGTTTTTGCAGGGGAAACCTCACTACATGCAACAGATCGCGGCCTTCATTATCACGGAGGTTACGGTTTCTCAGAAGAATACGACATACAACTTTTTTACCGCAGAGCCAGAGCCTGGTCTCAAATTCTTAACAGTCCTTCAGAGGAATGCCTTGACCTCGCTGACCTTCTCCTAAAAGATATCGGGGCTGAATAATGGATTTCGAACTCTCTGAAAAAGCAATTGATTTCCGATCTCAGGTTAAAAAATTCATCGAAAATAATCTGACTTCAGAAATAATTTCAAACATGCATGAAACAGGGACATTCAATGATAAAAGTTTTAATGAGGCTCTAGCTTCAGAAGGTTTGCTGGCAGGAGCGGTGCCAGGTTACGGAGATCGTGACCCAGTGGAGTTATACCTTCTATTCAATGAACTCGAAAAAGCTGGTGCACCCTATGACGGTCTAGCAGTAACAATGCTGGTCGCTGGAATCATCAATGCTGTTGGAACAGAATTTCACCATGAAGAAATTCTTAAAAAGTTACTTACTGGGAAACATAATTGTTGTCTCGGCTACAGCGAACCAGATTACGGGTCAGATGTTGCATCAATCACAACAAAAGCTGAGAAAGTCGGAGATAAGTGGATAATAAACGGACAAAAAATGTGGACAACTATGGCCCACGAGTCAGACTGGGTCCTTTTATTGACTCGGACTAATTCTGAAGTACCGAAACATAAAGGGATGACAATGTTCCTCGTTCCTATGGCCACTCCAGGAATTGAAATTCAACCTGTTCCTACTATGGCTTCAGAAAGAACCAATGCGACTTTCTACGACAATGTAGAAGTAGAAGACCAGTGGCGTTTAGGTGAAATAGATGATGGATGGTCAGTAATGGGAATTGCTTTAGCCTTGGAACGAGGCGTTATGGGAGGAACAAACCCTGCAGTGCCTCTTCTAAAACATGTACTCAACTGGGCTGAAACTACTCCATCTAAAAACGAAAGCTTAATGATAAATAACAATCTCATGAGAGAACGAATAGCCCGCACAGCCATAATAAACCAGGTGGGACAATTATTAACTCTAAGAGCTGCGTGGATAGCCGCAACTGGAGGAATGCCAGGAGTTGAAGGTTCTATGGCAAAAATATATGCCTCTGAGGAATATCAGAAGGTGGTCGGCTGGTTCCAACAAATGGCAGGAGCTGAAGGGCTTTTAAGTTTTGGTGCAGAGGATGCAGCAGCATTTGGGTGGATTGACTATGACGCTCGTCATGCCCCAGTTACAACTATCTATGGAGGGACGAGTGAAATAAACCGAAATAACATTGCTGAAAGGCATCTTGGCCTTCCACGTAGTCGGTAAAACTAATTCAGAAAACCTCAGATACCAAGTAGACTGTCATTAACCCGAGGATCCCTGTTTCCCGTTTTATTGCCGGTTGCAGCGCACTGAGGAGGAAAAATGAAAATTCTTATAGCTGATGCACTTCCAGAGGACAAAATTGAAGTCCTTCGTAAAAAGGGTTACGAATGCATTGTTGAACCTGACCTAACAGCTGAGCAGATTCCAGAGATGATATCTGGCGTTGAAATTCTTGTAGTCAGAAGCACAAAAGTGATTTCTGAAGTTTTTGAGAAGTCTGACTGTCTGGGACTTGTTGTCCGTTCAGGCGCTGGAATTAACACAATCGACTGTCAAGGAGCAGCTGACTCAGGAATTTATGTTTGCAATGTGCCCGGAACAAATTCAATCGCAGTAGCGGAATTGGCTATGGGTCTTATTATTTCAATCGATCGTCACATCCCATCTGCTACAGCTGACCTGAGAGAAAGCAAATGGAACAAAAAAATCTACAGCGATGCTGAAGGACTATTTGGCAAAACTCTCGGAATTGTAGGGCTAGGTGAGATTGGTTTAGCACTAGCCGAAAGGGCTCGTTCTTTCGGAATGACTGTGCTTGCAAAAAAGGCTCAACGAAAGCCTGAGACCGAATCAAGAGTCCGCTCAAATGGCATTAAGCTCGTCGACACTCTTGAAGAATTAATTGCGGAATCTGATGTGATCTCAATCCATCTTCCGGGCGGTCCCGAAACAAAAAATTTCGTTAACAAAGATTTTCTTAAACTGATGAAACCTAATTCAATCCTAATTAATACAAGTCGTGGAGAAGTTGTTGATGAAACTGCCCTGATTGCATCCATAAATGAAAAAAATATCAAAGCAGGTCTAGACGTTTTCTGCGACGAACCTACTACCAGCACTGGAGATTTTTTATCTGAGCTGGCTCAACACCCAAACGTTGTAGGCACACATCACATTGGCGCCTCTACACAACAAGCTCAAAATGCAACGGTAGAGGAAACAATACGAGTCATAGATGCATTTCGCGAAGGGAATGTAATTAACTGTGTGAACATGGCTAAAGAACGTGTGGGGAGTTCAACACTGACAATCCGACATTATGACAAGGTCGGAGTTTTAGCTGAAGTGTTCGCGATTCTAAGAAAAGAAGAACTAAACGTAGAAACAATGGAAAACAAAATTTTTGAAGGTTCAAAAGCTGCACTAGCAATTATTGACGTATCTGGTGACGTCTCAGAATATGCACTTAAACAGCTAAGAGAAATAGATCATATAATTCACGTTCAATTAAGCAATCGCTAATCATGTCTAGGTTAAAAGGATTTCCAGGTCTTGTTGTCAAGTCAGATTGGGTGGAAGAAGTAACGACCGGACCATACGATTCTTACACTCCAGAACAAAGACAAATGATCACTTCTGAAAATCAATTGAGTTTTCTTAATATCACCAGATCATTAGAAGATCTACCCGTTGAAAAACAAAATGACGTGGAAGGACTCTTAAATGAGTGTAAAGAAGCAATGGAACGTCTTTACAAAGCTGACGTGTATCAGTCTTTTGATGATCCTTCTCTTTTTATTTACAGAATCGACATCCCCTACAATGGAAGCGTCCATTCACAAACAGGAATCGTGGGTCTAGTACCAGTTGAAGATTCTGAAAGTGTTCAAATTCTTAAGCATGAAGAAGTCAGACCTCAACGTTCTGATCTGATGTCACGTCATCTTGTAGCAGTTGGAGCTTCATCCAGTCCGATTTCTTTGACATATAAGAATAATGAGCAACTAGATAAAGCAATAACTAATTGCACTTCTAATGAACCGGTTCTTATCACTGAAGATAATGAAATGAAGCAAACTGTCTGGAGAGTTGTTGGTGAAACAGCGAAAGAGCTATCTGAACTTGTAAGCAATAAAACTTTGTACATAACTGATGGGCACCATCGAATGGCTGCTGCTGAAGAAGCTCTCAAAAAATCAGACAATAACTATGAACCTCTGAAATCAACACTGGCAGTTCTTTTCCCCGACGATGAGATGCTAGTCCTGCCTTTTCACCGAAGAGTAGGTGACCCAGAAAGTAGAAAAAGTCAAGACCTATTAGAAACTATTAGTTCAGTATGTGAAATAGAGAAGTCTTACGAAATTACACCTTCACAAACTGGAAAAGTTGGACTCTATTTAGATGGCCAGAGTTACCAAATAATTCTTCCAAAATCTAGCAGTAACAATTTGGTTGATCAGCTTGATGTCGCGAGATTACAGGAACACATTCTCTTCCCATTTTTTGGAGTTGTTAATCCTGGAACTCATAAATTAATTGACTACGTTCCAGGACCTCTAGGGGTGGATGTTGTAAAAGAACGTTGTGATAATGATTCATGGGTCGGATTCGTAATGCACCCATTGGAAATCAAAGATCTGATGGGGGTGGCAGAAGCAGGTGAGTTGATGCCACCAAAGTCTTCATATCTAATGCCCAAACCCAGATCTGGAGTTTTCGTTCGAGATCTGAACAGAGAAAAAATTATTCAATAAAAATTTGATCTATTAAGCGTTTCGTCGACTGCGAACTTCAGCTGTAATAGCGGGTATAACTTCATGAAGGTCACCTAAAACCGCATAACCAGCTTTAGTAACCATATTCGCTTCAGGGTCGGTATTTATTGCGAGTATATTTTTCGCTGCCATTGCACCCACCCAATGTTGAATTGCTCCCGAGATGCCACTTGCAATATAGATTTCAGGTGCAATTCGATTTCCAGTCTGACCCACTTGATCACTGTGTGGACGCCAACCATTATTGGTTACTGCACGTGAACAGCCCACTACCCCACCAATTTCTTCTGCAAGTTCTTCGAGTGGAGCGAAGCCTTCTGCGGATCCGACACCTCGGCCTCCACCTACTACTATTGGTGCAGTAGTTAAAGTGATCCCATGTGTACGGACAACCCTGTCGACAACAAGTGTTCTCGTCAATGCAGAATCTAAATCAGGTTTAAACTCGACAATGCTGCCACTCCCCGACGAAGCGTCAGCCTCGGGTTCAGTCGAATGATGTTCAACAGAAAATATTTGAACTCCTGCGTTTGATGTTACATCTTCAAGTAATGACCCGCCCCACTGAATTCTTGTTGCGGTGGATGAATCATTCTCTATTTGGATCTTTCGACAATTAGCCAAAAAAGGCATCTCTAAACGGGCTGCAACATGGGCTAAAACTTCGTTGCCGCGATCCGTTCCACATGAAACAATAATTTTCGCTGAAGTTTCATTAGCTATCTGCGTTAAAGTCTCACCCCATGCCTCTGGTCCATAATCAATCAAAAATTCGTGGGAGGCTACGTTTACAGTCTCGACACCAAAAGAAATAACCGATTCCGCTGCTTGTTCAGATCCTTGTCCAATAAGAACTGCTTGCAAGGAAAGATTTTCACTACCGGCAATAGATCTTGCAAAAGTTAAAGCCTCAAATGCTGAATCTGATATGACTCCACGATCATGGTCGCAAAGAACTAACAGGGTCACTGCAATACTCCCAATTCTTCTAGAAGGTCAACTATTGCTGGTGCTGCTTCAGGACCGTTGCCTAAAATGACAGTTTCACTAACTTGCTCTTCGGGGCGATGGAGCTTATTTCTTTTCTGGCCGCCATCTACAGCTGAAAATTCAAGTGTTTTAAGTTCTGCTTTCTTCGAGGCCAACCTACCTTTCATAGTTGGGTAACGAGGTAAATTAATTCCTTCTCTCACTCCCAATGCTGCCGGTATTGGCAATTTATAAACTTCGAATCCGCCATCTATTTCCCTCTGAGCTTCTACTTCATTATCGGCTATCTCGATATTTTTAATACCATTTACGATTGGTCTTCCCAGTTGATGTGACACGCGTATTCCCACTTGGAAACCACCGGCATCTGCTGATTCATTTCCAAATAAAATTAGATCAAATACACCTTCGGAAGATTCAATTTCGGTAATTGCTTTAGTTAACGCATCAGCTGTTTTCTGAGGGTCCCAATCTGGTTCGTCTATTGGTAAGAGAACCAAATTGTTCACTCCAACACTCGCAGCGTACCTAAGTTGTTCTTCAGCAGCTTCAGGCCCCAATGTAATTGCGGTTACTTCGCCGCCATGGCTTTCTGCTAGTTGTACTGCTTCTTCAACTGCACATTCCTCATGTGGACTTGTTGTGAATCCTAAATGTGTAGAATCTACTTCGCGACCATCTTCAGTAACATTTATTCTTGCTCCCGGTGCGGGCACCCGTTTAACACAGACAAGAATTTTCAACTCAAATCAGCCTTTCATTCTTGAATCATCTGGGTCAAATATTCCACCAGGTCCCGCAACCGCAACCTCTACAGGAAAAATCTCGTTCATATACATAACTCGGAGTTTTGTTCCTTCTACTGCATATTCAGGAGGTAAATAAGACATCAAAACATACTTTCCTAGTGATGGAGCGTTTCCAGCTGTTGTTACTCTCGACACTCGGCCTTTTGAATCAACGATCCGGTCATTGTCAAGAGTTAAAATTGGCTCATTGCCTCCTTGCATATAGCGCTTCCGTCCTTGGGAGTCAGTCAGATCTTCGACTGTAAGAGTGCAAAGAACTGCAACAGGGTCTTCATCACGCATTTTCAAATAAGCATCTTTCCCAATGAAATCAGCCGCTTTCACCTTCGGTCTTGCTAAACCGGCTTCTACTGGGTTGTATTCAGATTCAAGTTCTGCTCCCATTAACCTGTAGCTCTTTTCCATTCTTCCTGTGAGCCCATAAACTCCGATGCCGACTGGAACTATCCCATGATCTTGACCTGTTTCCCAGAGTGCATCCCATAAAGCTGGTCCATCTTCCCAAGATGTGTAGATTTCCCATCCTGTGTCTCCAACATATGAAATTCGGAAAAGACTGCAATCAACTCCTGCTACCTCTGCATTAATCACATGACCATATGGAGAACCGTCTTGGGATAAATCCACATTTGTCAACTGTTGTAAAACTTCAGGAGCATTAGGTCCCCATAGACCGATCGTGCATATGTCTCTAGTCTTGTCAGTAACAGTTACTGAACCGTCCCTTGGCATATGTTTACGCATCCAAAAAGAATCTCGCCCTCCGTCAAAAGCGCCGGTGACAACTCTTACATGATCTTCCCCGAGACGCATCATCGTTAGATCTGAATGGAAACCACCATTTTGAGTGAGCCAAGGTGTGTACACAGCCCTACCTACTGGAACGTCAACTTTATTAACTGCTAAATATTCGGCATATTCAATCGCTCCAGGCCCTGTGATATCAAAGATTTGAAATGCGCTTAGATCAACCATTCCAACATTTTCTCGAAGTGCTAAATGTTCTGCGTTGATTATGGGAGACCACCATCTACCATCCCACTCTGTGTCTCGTTCCTCAATTCCATATTTCTCAACTAGCGGGGCATTATGTTCATACCATTGAGGGCGTTCCCAAATGCGAGCTTCATAAAAAACCGCTCCTAGTTCTTCTTCACGGGAATAAAACGGGCTTTTAGCTTTTCCTCTGTTGCTTTCCCACTGTTCATTTGGGTGAACAATTCCATAAGTTTTATTGAAATGTTCTGAAGCACGAGCACAGACATGATCGTAATCTCGTTCTTCGGGATATAAGCGAGCTATATCAGAACCATGCGGGTCGGTAATATGTGGATACCCATATGTCATCCACTCTGCAACTAGTTGAGCTATTCCAGGCCCTTCTTTAACCCAAACAGCTGCTGCTGACCACAAGTTTTCTACTTCAACTGTCTCCCCAAGTACTGGCATAGCGTCAGGGGTTAACGAAAGAAGACCATCAATTGCATATTTGATTTCTGCATCACCCAACATGTCCATTAATTCAATAGCTTGTTCCATCTGAGGGTCAAAATCATCTTGACTAAGTGGTAATTCTGTTGGTGATAAGGCTGCCTCTTCATTCGACGGTATCGAATCAGGATGGTGGAGTATTGGCCTATGGGCATATGAGCCGACTTCCATTGAGCCTGCTGTTTGACGCTCATAACAGAATGTGTCCATATCTCTAACAATTGGATAACCAATTTCATTATTAGTTTCTGCTAGTACATCTATTGGTCCAACATCAGCCATTTGATGAACTGCAGGATTTAAGGGAATTGTCGCCCCTGCCATATTCGCCACGCGATCTGACCAAACTCCACAAGCTATTACTACATATTCAGCCTCTATTCTGCCTCTGGTAGTAACCACGGCACTTACCTTTTTTGTACCTACCTCATCTTCGGTCGTTTCTATATCCAAAACTTCAGTATTGGCAAAGACCTCTAGATTGCCAGCTTCTTGAGCCTTTAACCTCATTTGAGTTCCTGTTTCCAATGAATCGACAACAGAAACTCCTGGAGTATAAAATCCTCCAATAATTACTTCCTCATTGATAAATGGAACTAATTCTTTTACTTGCTCGGGTGTTAACAACTCCGATTCAATCCCCCAAGCTTTAGCCGAAGTCATCCTTCTCCTGAATTCTTCAAGGCGGACTTCGTCACGCGCTACTTCGATTCCTCCTGGAACATTCTGTAAACCGAGGTCTCCATATTGTTGTTGCGATTCTGCTGTTAAAAAAGCCATTTCTTTGTTGTGATCAACTGGGAAAATAAAATTTGATGCATGCCCTGTCGAACCACCAGGATTTGGCAAAGGACCCTTGTCTATTTGAACAATATCTGTCCAACCCAAATCAGATAAATGGCCTACTAAGCAATTACCTACTATGCCGGCCCCTATCACTAGTACCTTTGCATTTTCAGGGAAATCACCCACTATTTACTCCTAACGCTTGTAAATAAATCTGTCGATATGACTATTAAAGTCAAAAAATTTTATGAAGCGAACGAGAAATGTTACCTAATTAATCGAGAATACATTCGATCCGGCAATAAGTATTTATTATTTGTGTTTTAACTCTTCACTCATTTTTTCCGCCTGTAAAACTAGTAGGTCTGACACTATTTTCTTCATCGAGTCAGAAGGAAATCGGTAACTAGGACCATGAACATGAAGTGCTCCCATTACATTCCCATTTTCTGCAAAGACTGGAGAGGCAATAGAGTTTATGCCTTCAGAGAATTCTTCTAAACACCAGCAAAATCTGTCATCCCTTATTTTTTCTAAACGTTTGATTATCTCGCTTTTATTAACGACAGTATTAGGTGTATAACGATCAAGTTTTCGATCTAAAAAACTCTGAACAGCTTTTTTTGGCCAATGCGCCAAAATTACTAAACCTGATGGAACTACATGCATAGGAAGGCGGGTTCCGGTCCAATCACGTATTTGAACTGGGTTGGCGCAATTGACTTGACCGACGTACTGAACTTCATATCCTGACGGCATTGACAAACCAGTATTTTCAAATAGTTGATCTACCAAATTGACCATATGAGGTCTAGCAATAGCTAAAAGGGTCTCTCCTTTATTTGATTGAGATGCCATTTGAAGAATTCTTGAACCAAGTTTGTACTCATAGCCATCATCAATTCTCTCAATTACTTCTGACTCTTCAAGTGCAGCCAGAAGACGAGCAACTGTAGAGGTCGGCAAACCCGAGCGTCTCGATAAATCACTTATCCCACCAGATTTCTCGGCTATTTCCTGAAGGAGTAAAAAAGCCCTGTCAATGCTCTGGACTTTAGTCATCTACTTCCTTCTAAAATATTCTAAATTGGTTTCCCACTATACGGGAAGAAATTTACAAAACATGGCTCCATGGTTCTATATTTGTTAAATTTGTAGTTAATAAGGCTTTCCCACATACTGGAAAATTTGTTTTAAATATAGATAGGAGTTCAAATGAGCGAAGAAAACGACGTATCTGAAATTGAAGATATTGACCTATCAAGCCTTTCTGATGATGATTTAGTTGCGCAGATGCACGACGATCTTTATGACGGATTAGGCGAAGAGATTGGTGAAGGAACCAATATCTTGCTATCAAGAGATTGGGATGCAAAGAAAGTTCTTGATGAAGCCTTAGTTGCTGGGATGAAAATAGTCGGAGAGGATTTTCGTGACGGGATCTTGTTTGTGCCTGAAGTCCTTTTAGCCGCAAATGCAATGAAAGTAGGCATGGCTATTCTACGCCCTCTTTTAGCCGAGACAGGTGCTGAGCCTATCGGAAAAGTAGTTATAGGGACAGTAAAAGGAGACATTCACGATATTGGGAAAAACCTGGTTGGGATGATGCTTGAGGGCGCTGGATTTGAAGTGATAGATCTAGGTATAAATACTGACGTTGAAGAATTCATCGGTGCATTAGATGAACATAAACCAGACATTCTTGGCATGTCAGCCCTTTTAACGACCACGATGCCTTACATGAAAGTGGTTATTGAAACTCTCGAAGAAAAAAGTCTTAGAGAGGAATATCTTGTAATTGTTGGTGGAGCTCCACTAAATGAAGAATTCGGTGATGCTATAGGTGCTGATGCATATTGTCGTGATGCAGCAGTCGCTGCTGACACAGCTCAGAGATTAATTGCTGAACGTCGAGCCGCTGCTTCTGCTTAGTGTCAATTGACCTGGATCCACAAATGTCAACCAACAGAAGGACTCTAATTATTGCCTGTGGCGCACTTGCACGGGAGTTGTCTGAAGTCATTTCTGTTAACAAACTCGAACATATAGATGTTGAATGCCTACCCGCCTCATATCACAACTCTCCCGAGAAAATACCTGGCGCTCTAGAAGAACGGGTTTTAAACACTTCGACTACTTACGACCAAATTTTCGTTGGATATGCAGATTGTGGAACAGGTGGAAAAGTCGACGAAATCTGTGAAAAGTATGGATTGGCAAGACTTTCAGGAGCCCACTGTTATGAATTTTTCGCTGGGAAAGAAAATTTTGCAAACATTCAAGAAAAAAATATCGGCTCTTTCTACTTAACAGACTTTCTAGTCAAACATTTCGAACGTCTAGTAGTAAAAGCTCTCTGGTTAGACACACACCCAGAACTTCTAAATGAATACTTCGGCAATTACACACAAGTTGTCTATTTAACACAAACCAACGATCCAGAACTTGAAAAATTAGCACGTGAAGCAGCAAAAAAATTAGGCTTAGAACTTGTAGTTGAAAGAAATGGTTATGGAGATTTGGAAACTGAAATTATTTCAATAATCCACACCGAAAAAAACCCTCAACTAACTAGCTTAGGTTCAGAAAATAGTTGAACTGAATGTCTTCTAAACTAATCACTATTTACTGGCGCGACATCCCAGCCCAAGTCACGGCTCAAAAAGGGCGCGTGAGGGAGAAAGCACTTCTGGAAGCACGTTTTCAACACGCCATTGACCGTGCAGCAGCTGTAGCAGGTTTAACTGATACAGATAGCTATATTGCTCAATGGAACAGAAAAACTTTTGCATGCGAAGGGGACATGGCAGAAGCAGTTGCAAAAGAAGCTTCAAAAATAGAAGACAACTACCCTGCTGAAAGACTTGAAAAACTTGTAAAGCAAGGTGGTGTTGAAACTAATGACGAAGAAGTCGCTACCTAAAGGAGAAAAATGACTCAGACGACAATCAGCTCGGCTTCGAAAGAGGTAGTAATAGGCTTTGGGCAACCTTTTGTAATGATTGGCGAAAGAATCAATCCAACAGGTCGGAAGCTCCTTGCAGAAGAGATGAAAGCCGATGACTTTAGTCGAGTTGAAGCAGATGCCATTTCACAAGTTGAAGCAGGCGCACACATGCTTGATGTAAATGCTGGAATACCTCTTGCAGATGAACCCGCTTTACTTGCTAAAGCAATAAAAACCGTTCAAGCAGTTACTGACGTTCCTCTTTCTATCGATTCTTCAATTATTGAAGCACTCGAAGCTGGTTTAGCTGTATATGAAGGGAAGCCTCTCATCAATTCAGTGACTGGCGAAGAAGAAGTCCTTGAACGGGTTCTACCTTTAGTGGCTTCTAGTGGGGCCGCCGTAGTAGCTATTTCTAATGACGAAACGGGAATTTCTGAAGACCCCGAAGTCAGATTTATGGTTGCAAAACGAATTGTAGAAAGAGCTGCCGACCATGGAATCCCTGCACATGATGTCGTGGTTGATCCTCTAGTTATGCCTATAGGAGCTATGGCTAGTGCAGGAAATCAAGTCTTTACTTTAGTGAGACGTCTACGAGAAGAACTCGGTGTAAATACAACTTGTGGAGCTTCTAATGTAAGTTTTGGGCTCCCTAACCGTCATGCGATCACAGGAGCCTTCTTGGCTATGGCTATTTCCCATGGAATGACTTCAGCAATTATGAACCCTCTCCATGAAGAAGTAAGAACCGCTATCCAAGCTGCAGACGTTCTTTCTGGGCAAGATGCAAATTGTGCAGCCTGGATAGGAACACATCGAGATCCGGACGCATCTACGAGAACAAGAAGAAGTGGACGCAGAAGAAGTTAAACAAAGGCCAAAAGAAAAACCGAACTTATGGAAACTAGTAAAGAAGAAAGTCTTGTAGTTTTTACTCCATCTGGTCACCGCGACTA
>PABN01000029.1 GCA_002699555.1 Dehalococcoidia bacterium | reverse complement strand
CATGCTCACCATGCTCACCATGCTCACCATGCTCACCATGCTCACCATGCTCACCATGCTCACCATGCTCACCACTTATAAGAACTTGACTTACTTCCTCTCCATGAAAATTGTCGCGATGATCCATCCAAGCGAATCCGGTACATATCGATAACAGAAACACAATCAACAACGCAGCTATGCCAAGTTCTGATCCTCCACGTGGTAAACGTTTACCGAAAAAAAGTATTCCGATAAACGACAAGGCTGGTATAAGAGGTATAAGCCATGCGTTCTGCAAAAACCAATTTCCTTCTTGAGTTATTCCCAATGGAATAGAGGTTGCAGACGAAGTCGTAGCTGCTAATAATTGAATCATCTCATCAGCCCTTCATCGAATCTATTCCAGCAAGGTCGATATTTCGACGATTGCGATAAAGCAATAAAACCATAGCTAGACCCACACCCACTTCAGCTGCTGCTACTGCAATTACAAAAAGTGCAAATACTTCTCCTGGAATTGCTTCCCGGAAAGCAGCAAAAGCAACAAGATTTATATTGACTGAGTTGAGGATCAGCTCTATTGACATCAAAACCATCACACCATTACGTCTTGTCAATACTCCATAAACTCCAATAGAAAAAAGCACCGCAGAAAGAATCAAAAACTGATTTAGAAGCATTAAAGATCCCTTCTCGCTATAACAACAGATCCGATTAGAGCTGCAAGCAACAAGACTGAAATAGCTTCAAATGGAATGATGAACTGGCCGAAAATTGTATCGCCTATTTCGGCCGTGGTGCTTGGCGCTTCACGACTGAGTTCCGCATCTCGAAAACTGTCTATAAAAGAACCCGAAGTAACTGCAACTATCAAAACTCCTACCAAAACAGCCATTTGGTTTCGTTCTCTAAATTCCCCTTCTTCAGTTCCAAACGAGCCTTTTGTCAGCATTATTCCAAAAAGGAAAAGAACTATTATGGCTCCTATGTAAACGAGGATTTGGGTAACTGCTACAAATTCAGCTCCTAAGAGAATAAACATTCCCGCCGCTCCAGCTAGAACAATCACTAGATAAAGAGCAGCGTGAACAATGTTTTCTGTTGTCACCATTCGTAATGCTGCAAAAATCATCACCAAAGCAATCAGTGCAAAAAAAACGTTCTGAGCGACCAATACCTCATCACTTGTTAATCGATCCAATCCTTGAATCTGCGATAAAAAGAAACTAGCCATTAACGTGGAACCTCTAATTGTTTAGCTTCGCTACCCGTCTCATATTCTTCAAATTCGGGCACAGTTTCCATCCACTTCGATAATTGACCTTTGTCATGAAGCAAATCAGCCAATTTTGGCTCAGAAAATTCAAATTCTGGCGACCAAAATAGCGCCTCAAAAGGACAAACCTCAACACAAATACCGCAATACATACAAAGTGCAAAATCGATATCAAAACGATCCAAAGCGTTTTTCTGTCTAGGTTTACCACCAGGTCTTCTAGGTGGAGCTTTATATTTATGCCCTTCAATATAAATACACCAATCAGGACATTCACGTGCACAAAGCATGCATGCAGTGCAATTCTCTTCGTGTAATGCGATTACCCCTCTGGCCCTAAGAGTAGGTGCTTCTTTCACTCTGGGATATTGAACTGTGTGTGAACCTTTAGTAAGGGTTTTGACCAAGGTCTTAAAAGTCACTCCTAAACCTTTTATTAACCCCGGAACTCTTATCGACAAACGCATTAGAAAGCCACTTTCAAAATACCAGTAGCAACAATATTTACTAATGAAAGAGGCACTAGTACCTTCCAAGCAAGTTGTTGTAATTGGTCTTCACGAAATCTGGGGTATGTGAATCGGAACCAAAATATAAGGAATGACACGAGCAACATCTTTCCTACCAAAACCAACGGTCCTATAAGATTGAAAAGATTATCCGTCGGGTCTAAACCTGGTATGTACCAACCGCCAAGAAAAAATGTTGCTGCTAAAGCCGAAAAAATACCAGCTGTTGCAAACTCTCCTATAAAGAAGAGCAAAAATCTCATTCCTGTGTATTCAGTTAGATAACCGGTAACAATTTCTGACTCGGCCACTGGCATATCAAAAGGTGGTTGAGTCAATTCAGCTTGAATTGCTACAAGGAAAATCATAAAGCCTAAAAATTGAGTAATTATAAAAGGATTTCCTATCCCTCCCCATCCAAAAATTTCACCATTTGCTTGAGCGAAAACTATTTCTTGAACGTTTAAAGTGCCTGCCTGAATTACAACACCCATTACAGCTAAAACTAGAGGTAGTTCGTATGCAACGAGTTGTCCCGCTGCTCTCAGACCACCAATCAGAGAGTATTTACTAGCTGAACCCCAACCTGCCATCAGGATTCCTATAACCGAAATCGACGAAACTGCTAATGCCAAAAACACTCCTGTGTCAATATTTATAAACCAAGCATCTGGCCCCGCTGGCAACACTAAAACAAGTAAAAAAGTTGAAGCCAAAACTACAAATGGAGCTGCTTTAAAAACAACTCTGTCAGCAGCCTTTGGAAATAAGTCTTCTTTCTGTAGAAACTTCCCTACTTCTGCTAAAAGTTGTAACGAACCATATGGACCAGCTTCCATCGGACCCAATCGACTTTGCATGAAACTCATCATCTTGAACAAATAAAGATAAACAAGTGTTCCTGCAGGAAGAAGCACTGCTACCAATCCAAGAACTGATCGAATTATGGTTTGCTGCCAATAAGCGAGTTCTATAGCCAAATTAAAAATTGTCATCGGTCAATATCTCCTAAAATGAAATATAAACTCGCCAAAATGGAAATAACATCTGGGACGTAAACACCTTTCAAAACCCACGGTGTTATTGACACATTATTAAATGAAGCTGAACGTATTTTCACTCTATAAGGAACCAAATCACCTTTAGAAACAATGTAATAACCCATTACCCCAAGGGGATTCTCTGTTTCTACATAAGCTTCTCCAGGGGGCACTTTTATTATTCTTGGCACTTTTGCCATTATCGGGCCTGAGGGTATTCCATCTAGGATTTGATCGACCATCTTGCATGACTCTCTGACTTCCTGCAGGCGCACCCAATAGCGTGCAAATGAATCACCATCCGGATGTGTCCAAACTTTCCAATCCAACTGGTCATGAATGAGACCTACTCCTCCATCTCTCCTTAAATCCCAATCAACACCGCTAGAGCGAATATTCGCACCCGAAAGACCATAAGAGAGGCCTACGTCAGCTGGAATTATTCCAATACCTCTAGTTCTTGTTTGAAAAATTTCATTTCCTACTACAAGGTCTTGCATCTCGTCACAAAAGGAATGGATCCGAGCAAGTACGTCTTTAGTTTCTTGTATCCATCCTTTTGGTAGGTCATCTTTTATTCCGCCTATCCGGTCAAAATTCGGATGAAACCGACCACCAGTTACTGATTCGATCTGGTTCAAGACGAATTCTCGATCTCTAAAAGCATAAAAAACAGGAGTTGTCGCTCCTAGCTGAACGGCCATATCACCTAAGAACAAAACAACATTAGCTATTCGAGATAGTTCGAATAATGCAGTTCTTATCCATTGAGCACGGGGGGGAGCTTCTACCTCCATAAGCCTTTCAGCTGCAAGAATGAAAGGAACTTCATTGGCAAAGCTTCCCAGCCAATCAATTCTATTTACAAGAGTCGTTACCTGCGGATACGTTCTGACTTCTGTGAGTTTTTCATAGCCTCGATGCATATAACCCATAACAGGTTCTGCGGATACAACTTGTTCACCATCTAAACGAACGATTATTCGTAAAGTCCCATGTGTTGCTGGGTGCTGAGGTCCTAGATTTAGAGTCATTCCTTCTGTTTCAAGTTCAATATTGACTCTTGCATCACTTGCTTGATTTGCTATATAAGAAAGCTGCTGGGTTGAAGCTTCAAGATTCATCAGGTCTCTTCTCCTGATTCTTCTGTTTCATCATCATCCTCACCAGGCATAAGCTCTACATCAACAATCCCGGGCCAAGGTTTGGCTCTTCTTGAAAGCAAAGGGAAATCTTTTCGAAGTGGATTACCTTCGAACTCAGTGGGCAAATAAAGGTTGACCATATTCGGATGATTTGTAAAAGAAATTCCAAACATCTCCATTACTTCTCTTTCATGCCAATTAGCACCTGGATACACCGGAATCCATGTTTCTACTTCTGGGAAATCACCTTCTAAATCAGCCTTTATATTAATACCAATATTTGTGACAGGATTATGAACACGTGCGAGCAGTTGAAAACGTTTTTCGCCTCCCGTTACACCCCATTCCATTTCACTTTCGATATCCACTTCATCGTCAGTATTGTCAATTGCAGCATCCATGTCTCTGCCGAATGGTGAAGGTTTCCAATCAATCGCAGAAAGAAAATTAAAGAAACTCATTTCGTATTTTTCAAAAAGAACCCTTGCGGTTTCCAACCAAGCCTTTTGCGTTACTCGTATCCAAATATCAATCTGGGGAGTCACGTGAGAGTCAATAAAATCACTACCTAAATCTTTCTTGATGCTCTCAACCAAGACATCGCGCTCTTCATCAATTATTAGATCTTCTTGAGATTCAATTGACTCTTCAACAAGTCCTTCTTCGGTGGTATCAGGTGACGACAATTGGATCTCGATTCCATCGGTCAGTCATATCTTCTGATGCGATTCGTTCTTGCAATAAAACAATTCCTTCAAGCAGCGCTTCCGGTCGTGGTGGGCAACCAGGAACATAAACGTCTACGGGGATAATCTGATCAACACCTTTGGTGACCGAATAACTATCCCAATAAGGACCTCCGCAATTCGCGCAGGATCCCATAGAAATAACATATTTTGGCTCAGGCATTTGTTCATAAAGTCGTCTAACAGCTGGAGCCATTTTGTCGGTAACTGTGCCAGATATGACAACTAAATCAGCTTGACGAGGGCTAGCGGGGAAAGGGATCACACCTAATCTCATAACGTCATAACGTGGCGAAGCAAAAGCCGCGCCCATTTCTATTGCACAGCAAGCAAGTCCCCATTGGTATACCCAAAGAGAATATTTTCGGCTTATATTTAAAAGCTTGGTCAAAGGACCTGGCAATTTGCCATTTTCAACTAGACCCATTGCAATAACCGCTTTCTCCAAGCGTAGAGAAGGCCTAAAGCCAGAATAAAAATAAATATTGCCATTTCAACTAAACCAAAAAGGCCATATACCTCGAGACGTGCAGCCCATGGAAAAATAAATACTGCTTCAACATCGAATAGAACAAACATCAAAGCGAAAACGTAATACCTGATATTTGCTTGACTCCACATGTCACCTTGAGGATCAACACCTGATTCATAATTAATTCTTTTTTGTGGAGTATCTCGACTAGGTCTAAGCAAGCTTCCTAAACCTAAGAAAACAGATACAAGAAGGATCCCGACGCCTCCAAATATTAAAACTGTAAGCCAGTTGCGAAGAAATTCAGACATCGTTTTAAGACCCAATTACCCTTGATAAATAAGAAAAGCCAAAGCTGTTTACTCGACGAAGGCTACCGCAATTTAACACTTTCGTAGACGTTCGGAAGGCTTGAATGAAATATTTCACTATCAATTAACTCCCTACCAAAATCGGTAATGCATCTTTGGTTATTTCTACGAAAGGTCCAGGAATAAAACCTATAACCATAACTACAGCAGAAGACAATGAAGTGACTATCCAAACCCCTTTTGGAACATAAATCTCCTCAATTTCGCTTTCACCAATCTCAGAATACATCGTCATAATTATTCGAAGATAAATGTATGCGGCAACAGCTGCTGAAACCATTGCTACACCCGCAAGAAAATAAAACTTGGTATCAACCGCTGAGGAAATGACACCGAGTTTCGCAATAAAACCTCCTGTGAAAGGAATTCCCGCTTGCCCTAAAAGCAAAATTGTGAATAATGCCGCCAAAGCTGGATTACGTTTAGCTAGTCCTTTGTATGCATCTAAATTGTGATTTGAATCACCTTCACCACCTACAACTGTTGCTATAGCAAAACTTCCCGAAGCGAGGAATGTATAAACACCCAAATAGAACAATACGGCAGCTGTCCCATCAATACTCGATGACTGCACTCCAATGAGAATAAATCCTGCATGAGCTATAGAAGAGTAAGCCAGCATTCTTTTGACATTTGTTTGCACCACTGCGACCACAGAACCAAACACAACAGTTAAACCAGAAAGCACAGCTACTGGGATTTGCCAATCATCAACATAAGACGCAAATGTCAAGGGGAAAATTCTTATGATCGCAGCAAACCCTGCTACTTTAACTCCAGCTGCCATCCAAATAACAACAGGAGTAGGAGCACCTTGATAAGCGTCAGGAGTCCAGGCATGAAAAGGAAATGCAGCTACCTTGAAACCCAACCCAACAAGGATTAAAGCAAAGCTGATCATCAACATGCCATCCTCAACAAGAACTGTAGTAGCTAAATAATTTCTAATTCCAATGAGGTTCGTAGTACCAACAGCACCATAGGTCAAAGCAATTCCATAAAGTAAAAAAGCAGAAGAAAAAGCACCTAATAAGAAATATTTAATTGCACCTTCTTGGGATTCAATTTTTCTTAAATGGAGTGCCACCAGAACATAAACTGCAATTGAAAGAATCTCAATTCCTAAAAATAGAACAATAAGATCATTTGCTCCTGCCATAACAACTCCACCTGCGGCTGAAAGCAGAAGAAGAACATAAAACTCTGAAGCAGGAATACCTTCTCGATGAACATAGGGTCGAGCAATAATAGAAGTTGATATTAATGCAATAGCTATCAATCCAGTTAGAAAAATAGTAGATCCATCTACCCCAACCGAGTCATTTAAAAATGCAAATGAGCCATCATTTTGAATTTTATTCCACATCGGAAAGGAAGAAAATAAGACAAAAATGCCAGCTGTCAAAGTAATCGTAGGCGCTAGCCAACTCGATTCTTTTTTCAACAACGACGAAACTGTTAGAAGCAGTAACCCAGAAACTGCAAATACAATTACCGGAACTAAAGCCCACCATACAATTTCAGGAGAAGGGATAGAATTAGAAGCAAGAAACATTATTAGTGCCCTTCTTCTGATTTGTGTATATCAATTTTAATTTCTCCTGAAGAACGTCGATTAACAGGCTCCTCAAAATCTGAAACATGCTTTTCAATATGGGTTACCAAAACTTTTACGGAGTTTTCCATTCTGTTTATTACAGGTTTTGGGTAAATACCTAGAAAAACTATAAGAGCCAATAACGGTAGCAATACAAGAGTTTCACGTGTTTTGAGATCAGTCATTTCTGCATTTTCGTTTTCTGCTGGACCATGGAAAACACGTTGATATGCCCAAAGTAAATAAAGAGCAGCTAAAACAACACCTACTGTTGCTATAACCGCCCACCACCTATGAGCTGTAAAAGTTCCTAATAAAATTAGAAACTCTCCCACGAAACCATTAAGACCAGGTAATCCAATTGAAGAAAGCATGACTACAGTAAAGAAACCTGCCATAAGAGGTGCAGAGTGTTGTAAGCCGCCAAGCTCATCTATTTGTCTTGTATGACGACGCTCATAAATCATCCCAACTAACAAAAACAATGCGCCGGTTGAAATACCGTGATTAACCATCTGAAGGACACTGCCCTCGATAGCTTCTGTATTCAAAGCAAAAATTCCTAAAACTATAAATCCAAGATGAGCAATCGATGAATAAGCGACAAGTCTCTTAAGATCTTTCTGCATGGCAGCAACAACAGCACCATAGATTATCCCGACTACTCCCAAGGTCAGGAAAATCGGAGCAAAAAAATGTGACGCTTCTGGGAAAAGATATAAACCAAATCTTATTAAACCATAAGTTCCCAGTTTTAGAAGAACGCCAGCAAGGATCACAGAACCTGCTGTTGGAGCTTCTGTATGGGCATCAGGTAGCCATGTATGTAGTGGAAAAATAGGAATCTTGACCGCAAAAGCAAGAGCGAAAGTTAAGAATAGCCAACGCGCTGCTCCTTGAGTGAGACTTTGTGATTCAGCAATCTCAATTAAGTCAAAAGTTATAGGACCACCCACGCTGTCTGCATGAAGAAAAGCAACCGTAATAATCCCAACCAGCATTAATGCCGAACCGGACATTGTAAACAAGAAAAATTTCATTGCTGCATAAGAACGATTTCCATGCCCCCAGCGGCTAATCAAGAAATACATTGGGACAAGAACAACTTCGAAACACAAGAAAAACACAATTAGATCTAATGCACAGAAGACTCCCATAACTCCCGCCTCCAACAAAAGCATCCATGCGAAATATGAACGATCATTATGATCTGGGTCTACTGCAAAAAAAGCAATTGGGAATAAAAGTCCAGTCAAAATTATTAAGAAGAGTGAAATTCCATCCACTCCAAATGACCAAGAAATACCAAAATCACTAATCCAAGATTGCCGCGAAACAAATTGAAATGTGTCTGAATGCGTATCAGAATCAAAATCGCTTAATAACCAAAGAGATAAGGCACATGTAGTTGTAGAAAATATCAATGCAACTAACTTTGTTAAATCCTTTCTAGAGCGGGGTAATAAAGCCAGTATTATCGCACCAACAGTTGGCACAATTAGTAAAGATGGAAGTACTGGAAATGTTGCTGATGATGTAGACGCAATAACAAGATTCATATTGTCGTCCTCGCTAAAAACCAAATTAATAAACCAACAGCTCCAACACCTATCCCTAATGCATAAGTTCTAACCAAGCCGTTTTGCGAACGTCGGAGTATAGAGGCAGCCCTTTTAACGATTTGACCTGTTCCATCAACAGCGCCATCTATAACTCTTTTGTCAAATTTTGCCACAGCTGTAAACGCTTTTAATCCAGGTCCACCCATAACTTTTGAAACTGTAGAATCGAAATACCAAGCATTATTTAAGACAGGTTTTTCAAAAATTTGTTTACTGATTTTTTCTTTTAGGTATGTAGAAACCCCTACGCCAATTCCTATAGCCACTGAAACTAAAGCTAAAAGTGCCAATACCCATAAAGTTGAACTCGAAAGATGCAAGTGTGTCTCATTATGGAACGTCGAAGGTTCCAACCAATGCTCTAACCGTTTAGTTGAAGATGAAAATGGAAGTTGAATAAAACCACCGAATACTGAAAGAACCGCCAAAGATACAAGAGGTAATGTCATTGTCCAAGGTGACTCATGCGGATGTATCACAGCATCAGCATCAGCATCAGCATCAGCATCAGCATCAGCATCAGCATCAGCATCAGCATCAGCATCAGCATCAGCAT
>PABN01000028.1 GCA_002699555.1 Dehalococcoidia bacterium | reverse complement strand
CCATGTTTTCTAGCTGCTTCCGCTTGTCTTTCTAATGGTTTTAGTTGTCGTTTAACTTCACGCTGCATGTCGCCAAGTCGGTCAAGGTTCGCGCCTGTTGAATCAAGACGCCTTTCAGCCTTTTCTTTCCTTTTGCGGTATTTCAAGATTCCTGCGGCGTCTTCGATAATGGAACGTCGATCTTCTTCTCGTGCATTTAGAACCGCGTCTATTTGACCTTGTGAAATAATTACGTGCTGTTGTCGTCCGACACCAACGTCAGAAAGTAACTCTTGGATATCGAGCAATCTGCATGGCGACCCGTTGAGCGAATATTCACTTTCTCCACTTCTGAAAAGAGTTCTTGTGATAGTGATTTCTGGAAAATCTAAAGAAAGGCTGCTATCAGAATTGTCAATTGTAAGCGATACTTCGGCTCTTCCTAGAGCACTTCTGTCTGCTGTACCAGCAAAGATTACATCGTCCATTCGTTGTGACCTAACGGCACTCGGAGCTTGTGCCCCCAAAACCCACGCCACGGCATCTACAACATTGGATTTTCCGCTTCCATTAGGGCCGACTACAGCAGTCACACCTGGCTCAAGATCTAGTGTCGCTGAGTCAGCGAAAGACTTAAAGCCTTTTATATTTAGTCGTTTTAAGAACACTTACGCGACCATAGTCAGTAAGCCAAGCCACATGGTTTCATTCAGAAAAAATTTTAGTTTTACGGTCCTCAGTCTTTAAACTTGAGTTTCACAAAAAAATGTCCAACGTCCTTTGTGTTTTGCTTTTTGAACTGGTTTTTTACTGGTAGGGCTAAATAAACCCTCTCTTTCGTAAACCGCAAGATGCTCAGCAAATCCGCCAGGTTCTCCGAAAACATCTAAAAATTGTCTTTCTTCGATTGAAGTTCCACGGTATTTGACTGCTTCGACTATGACCTCAACCACTGAACGATAAAGACGTCTGACCTCTTGTATCGAAAGAGAATCACTTTGTCGATCGTGCCGTAGTCCTGCATGGAAAAGAATTTCATCGCTATAGATGTCTCCTATTCCCACGACTACTGATTCATCACACAAAAGAGATTTCAAGTCGATCGATTCTCCTTCGCGCAGCACACGCTTTGCGAATTCAGTCCATGGTTCTGGTTCCACTGCTGGGTCCATTCCCATAAGTTTGAACTCTGGAAATTTCTCTTCGACAAATGCCGGATCTTCTAGATCGACTAATGAAAATACACTGACTTTAGAACTTTCTTCTGGGTCTACGAGTCTTAACTGACCTCCTACCGTAAAGGTGATCTTCAAAACGGTGTCTTTATCAGTTGCATCTTTCGTGGCGTGTCTTCGTAGAGACGCTCCGACTCCTAGCTTTATAAAGAGAAGTTTTTTCTTGTCTAATTCAGTAATTAAATAAAGGCCTTTTCGTTCCACTAGACCCAATTTTGTGCCAACTAGTTCTGAGTTGAAGACCTTCTTGTTTTTTGAACCTTCAATGACGGCAAATGAAGAGACATCCACTGCCTTAATTTTTTTTCCTGCTATTTCACGATCAAGATCACGTCTAATCGTTTCAATCTCTGGGAGTTCTAGAGGGAGATTCAATTCTTTTCCCCTTTCTCTTTAAATTCAAAAAAACTGTATGCCAGACTTGCCGCTGCTTGTTCAGCTTTCTTCTTGGAAGTCGCATAAGTTGGGCCGAACCTGTGAGTGCCTATCTCAACAGTCGCACAAAAGCTTTTTTCATGGTCAGGTCCGTCAGCATCTACGAAATAAATTGGTGCTGGCTCTGATATTTGCATCGTTAACTCTTGTAGTCGGGTTTTATAGTCCGTCAAGCCTGGTTTCAATGCTGTTAAAGCAATTCTTTTAGAAAACAATTTTTCTACTACCAGTTTTGCACTTTCTATTCCTCCATCTAGGAAAACTGCTCCTAGAACAGCTTCAAAGGCGTCTGCGAGAATGGATTCTTTTTGACGTCCCTGTGCTGACTCTTCACCAACACCTAAAGCGACTGCATTGCCGAGATGAATTTCTTGAGCGACTTCACAAAGGGCTTGCGAACTAACCACTCCGGCTCTGATTTTCGCTAAATCTCCTTCTGGTTTGTCTGGATAATTTTCAAAAATATTTTTTGCTACCAATAAACCTAAAACTGCGTCTCCGAGAAATTCAAGTCTTTCATTCGAATTCCCTTGGTTTTCTGAACACCACGATCTATGTCTTAATGCATTAGACAAAATCTCAATGTCATTAAATTCGTAGCCGATTCCTTCTTCGAGCTTTAGTCGAGTCTCTTTTTCAAAGACTGGCTGTTTCCCGATTTCCGGATTAGTTGAAACGAGAGACGACATAGTCAACGGCATCTCGAACTGTCCTAAGGTCTTCTAGGTCATCATCATCGATCCTGAAGCCGGAAGAACGTTCGCTTAATTCCTCTTCTAAGGCTTCCACTAGTTCAATTAAAGCAAGAGAATCTGCTCCAAGGTCATCGGCGAATGAAGCGCCTTCCGCTATACCAGAAGGATCTATTTCAAGAATATCTGCTAAACGCTCTCTGACAAGGTCTAAGACCTCGTCGCGCTCAATTGGAGCGCCTTCCATATGGGTTTCTGCGGGCAAAAGAACTCCTTGCTTTATGGCTGGTGATTTCTCCAGCGTGTACTCATCCTAGCCGAGTGTCAAGTTATAAGTTTGTGAAGTTAAATTTATTGAAATAGGTTGAAATTAGCTGAAAGAAGATCTAAGGCTTTCGACTATGTTCGCATCATCCATTTCAGCAGCGACTTTTATAGCGTTTTCAATGGCTAAGGCCCCTGAAGAACCATGACTGATAATACAGACACCTTTCACCCCAAGGAGCATTGCTCCCCCATAAGTATCTGGATGAAAAAGTTTAAACAGTTCATCAAGTTCAGGTCCTAAGATTTCCAAAGCCGATGTTGCTTCTGGTCTTGAAGACATTTTTTCCAACATTGTTGAAAAGAATGTCTTCATAGTCCCTTCAATTGTTTTTAAAGCAACATTTCCGGTGAAACCGTCAGTTACTGCCACATCAGCAGCATCAGTAAGCAGATCTCTTCCCTCGATGTTCCCGATAAAAGATCCACCGCTAAAGTCGGCTTTTGAGAAGCTCTCGAAAGACTCTTTGATCAAAGGGCTGCCTTTCCCAGGTTCTTCACCGATTGAGAGTAGAGCTACTCTAGGTTCCTTTATGTCGAGTCTGTGCTGTGCGAAAACTGCACCCATTTGACCGAATTGAAGCAACCATTCTGAACTGCATTCAGAATTAGCACCTGAGTCCAATAGGACAGTTGGAGTGCCGCCAGGTGAAGGCAGTAACGTAGCAATCGCTGGACGAGCAACGTTTTTTATGCGACCCATTCTCAACAATGCACTAGCCATTGTTGCCCCAGTGTTTCCAGCACTTACCATCGCTGAGGCTACTCCGTCTCTTACTGCTTCTGCTGCTCTTACAAGAGAAGAGTCTTTCATTTGTCGGACACTTGATCCTGGTTCTGCATCCATTTCGATAACTTCTGAAGCAGGCAGAATTGGAATTTCTGTCATTCCTTCCAATACTTCAGGTTTTCCAACTAGCAAGACAGGGATTCCATGGTTGTCTATGGCGTTTTGAGCTCCAGCAATTATTTCAAGCGGGGCGTTGTCACCGCCCATAGCGTCAACTGCAACAGGAAGCAATTTAATTCCCTTAATCCTTTATTAAACGTTTTGTAAAACCGTGAAAAAGTTCACAATTTTTAATCAACGTCAATAACCTGTCTTCCACCGTACCAACCACAATTTGAACAAATCCGATGAGGTCTTTTGATGGATCCACAGCGCTGACAAAGACTTCTAGCTGATTGCCCTATAGGCCAAGCTGATGCTCTTCTGCTTCTACCTTTTGCTTTTGAAGTTTTTTTCTTTGGGACAGCCATGACTGCTTTTCCTTGACTTTTGACTTTTTGCTCTACCTTTGGGAGCAAACTTAGGCTAGCGCAACCATGACTGAACTGATACCAGATTCTGAATTCTATTTAGCTCTTTATCTCGACTATTCTTTCAAACGGTCTAAAACTGCCCACCTTGGATCACCTTTTTTACCCTTTTGCAGATTTGCCCCATCTTCAACCACTGGGAACTCCTCCGGTTCTGAACCTTCGCAAGAGAGATCGCATAAAGGCGATAAAGGTAAGGCCAAAAGAACGGCGTCTCTTATTAAGGGTTCCAAATCGAGATCAAGTTCATTGAAAAAATAAAAATCTGCTTTCTCGTTTGCTTCAGTTTCTTCATCGTCAAATACTTTTCCTTCTTCAACGAAATTTTCACAGACATCTAATTTCAATTCTCCCTCAACAGGTTCAAGACACCTGCGGCACTCCGCTGTCCATTCTGCAAAAAGCGAACCTTGAGCTTTGATTTTATTCCCGTCAGAAATCAATTCTAGATCAACTTCAACTCTTCCTTCATTGATTTTTGAAAGGCCTATTCTCAGATCGGCAAGGAAAGCAACAAGAGAAATTTCTCTTGGTTTCTCGCCACCTCGTCGAATAGCAGTTAAAGGTATGCAAAGGTTTTCTATTTCAGCACTCACTAGCGGTCATCATCATCTTGGTCAAAAAGAAAACTTTCCGAGTTTGAATCTGAAGGGTTTTGAGCATCTATTTCTTCTGTTGCCAATCTCTCTTTTTCTCGATCGAGTTCTGTCTCCTGAAGACGGAGCCGGCCTGCAGTAACAGTGTCTTTCGTCGTCGCTAAAATTCTCTCAAAACTACCGAGTTTTTGATCGCAGTATTCTTCAGTCTGTCTTCTCATTCGAATAGTTTCTTCTCGTGCAGCCTCAAGCATCTGACGTGCTCTCATCTCAGCACTTCTAACAACTTCAGTTCTTTGGACAAGTCTCTCTGCTCTTGCTCTGGATAATTCGAGAATCTCATCACCTTCGCGCCTTACTTTTGTCAGAAATTCTTCTCGCTCCTTCAAAAGCCACCTCGCTGCCCTTACCTCTTCTGGAAGTCTCGATATAGCTTCGTCTATCATTGCCAAAAGTTCTTCCTGGTTGACCATTGATGATGAAGACAATGGCATAGGTCTAGCTGAAGCCACAAGTTCCCTAATCTGGCGGAAGATAGCTTCCACCTGAGGTGGCCTGTAAGGATCCGGAGTTGTCGGTGTTGGATCGGGAAAAACTGAGTCGTCCAAAACTAAGACTTTCCTTCTAAGTGCTTTTGCACCAATTCAGGAACCATCTGGGATACATCTCCACCCAGTTTAATGACTTCACGAATAAGTCTTGAAGCTAAAAAGGAACTCCGTGAAGCTGAAGGTAAGAACAAGGTTTGCACCCCAGATAAAGCAGTATTCATTTGAGCCATTTGAAGTTCGGATTCAAAATCAGAAACGGCCCTGAGCCCTTTTATGATGAAATCGGCTCCTACCTCTGTTGCGAGATCGACAACTAGTCCATTGAACTTAGTAGTTCGGACGTTTGGAAGGTGTTTGAGGCTCTCTCCTATTAGAAACATTCGTTCTTCTAAGTCAAACAATCCATCACCTTTCGATGGATTCACCAAAGCTGCTACAACCACTTCATCAAAAAGATCAGAAGCTATTTCTGCGAGCTCAACATGTCCGTTGTGTATTGGGTCAAAAGATCCTGGATATAAGACACAAGCCATTTTTAATAAACCCCCTGACATCTACTGCCAAATCGTCGACTAAAAGCTAATCGCTACATTATTTATTTGGATCGATTATTACTACTACGCTACTCCCATACTGGCGCATGGAGTCAACATGCCACCCAGGACCTGGATCAATTTCTCTATTTGATTCGATTACCACGATTCCGGGCTGTTTTTGAAGGAGTAAATCGAGAAGTTCCGACCAATTCTCAAAGTCATAAGGAGGATCCAAGAGCACTAAATCCAAGGGTTTTGAATTTTTTCGCAACCAATCAACTGAATCCTTTTTGAAAATTTCTGCTTCTTTTTGAAATCCTGATTTTCTCAGATTATCTTGCACCAGTTTTAAACTTTTAGATGACTTGTCGACAAATGTTGCTTTTTTAGCTCCACGTGAAAGAGCTTCTATACCTAACGCACCTGTACCAGCAAAAAGATCCAGGACTTGCGTTCCTTCTATCGCTGATCGACTGTGTAAAGAGTTAAAAATCGCTTCCTTCGCTCTATCCGAAGTAGGTCTTATCTCTGCGCCCTTAGGGGTTGATAGACGTATCCCTCTGGCTGTTCCGGCTACTACTCTCATGACTGAACTTTCAAAAAATTAAAAAACAAGGCGAATCTTCTTTCCTTATTTAAATAGAGGTTCCCTCCACATTAGTGGAACGATCGGACCGTTCTTCAAGGTGACCTCACCGGTGACTCTAAAGCCATGTTTTTCATAGAGTGCTACATTTTCAAGATTACTGGACTCTAAGTAAGCAGGCATCTCAGCCCTATCACAAGTTTCCGTAATTTCAGCTATGAGAGCAGAAGCTAAACCTTTGCCGCGCACTTCAGGGCGTGTCCCCACAAAGGCCAAATACCAATGTTTTGTTTCAGGTTTAGCTTCAAACAGAGGTCCTAGATTTAAAAGACGGTCGCTAATCCACTGTTCACCTAGCACGGTTACAGCCGCCGCAATAGCTCCAGAATAAGAAGAATCGTTTTTGGAATCTTTTTCAGGTTTCTCCCATAAAGCGGCAGCCGATTTCTCATATCCAGATGGAAGCAGCAACAGGTCAGTTTCCGCTCGAGATGCCAGACGGTTTGCGAAAAAAGCAGAAAGCAATAAAGGTCTGTGCTCTTCGTCTTCGAATAAATACGACAGAACAGGATCTTCCAGAAACGCCTCCGTTAGAGAAGCGGCTGCATCTGGATACTGCTTAGGGTTCGCTATGCAAGTTTGAGGTCTGTCCATTGCATCTTCCTTTCATGACTTGAGAAGATAGTCTGCCTCAGATTCACCTAGGAAAAGGGTTACTTCTTCAGCTAGTTCTTTGATAGAAGCAAGATCTTTCTCCGAGATAATTTCTGAGGCTTCCTTTCTGGCTATTTCAACCCATTCTTTATCTCGACGAAGCGAAGCTAAACGCAGATCATTTCTACCCTTCTGCCTTTCCCCCATAACAGTCCCTTCACCTCTTAGCTCGAGGTCAACTTCGGCCAGTTCAAAGCCATCAGTAGTGCGGACCAAGGCTTTTATTCTCTCTTCGGCTTCTTTCGTTGTCGCTCCTCCAACCAAAAAACACTGACTTGGGTGTTTTCCTCTTCCTACTCGCCCACGCAGTTGGTGGAGTTGAGCCATTCCGAAGCGGGCGGCATCCAAGATGACCACGATAGAAGCATTAGGCACATCAACCCCAACCTCTATCACAGTGGTCGCTACTAGCACATCAACTTGACCCGCTCTGAAGGCATTCATTGTTTCTTCTTTGCTTTCTTTATCTACACGTCCATGGAGTAATCCCATTCGAAAATCTTTTAAAGGGCCGTCACTCAGCTCCTTATAAACCTCTTCAGCTGAATGAACTTCTAACTTTTCAGAATCTTCTATTAGCGGACAAACAACATAAGCTTGCCGACCGCTGTTAACTTCTTCTTTTACTGCCTCCCAAACCGTTGCATCGTCTGCTTCCCATCTCGTGACTATTGGTATGCGACCTGGAGGCAACTCATCTAAAACTGACACGTCTAGATCTCCATAAACGGTCATTGCTGCAGTGCGTGGTATTGGAGTTGCTGTCATTACCAAGATGTCAGGGACTCTTCCATCTCTATTCTTTTCTTTTAAAGCTGCACGCTGTTCAACCCCGAACCTGTGTTGTTCATCTATAACTACAGCTCCTAAAGAATTGAAAGAGACACTTTCCTGTATCAGAGAATGGGTGCCAATAATAAAATCAACACTTCCATCTTCAAGTCCACGATTTATTCTCTTGCGATCGACTGTAGGTGTTCTATTTGTTAGAAGATCGACCTGTAACGGTCTATCTCCGAGAAGTGTGGTTGAATCCTCAACTATTAAGTCACCTAAAAATTTTGAAATAGCTAGATAATGCTGCTCTGCAAGTACCTCCGTAGGGGCCATTAGAGCACCTTGATGGCCTCCCTGTACCGCTTTTAGAAGTGTGAAAACAGCGATAATAGTTTTCCCTGAACCCACGTCCCCTTGGAGTAAGCGATGCATTGGAATTTCTTTTTGTAGATCTTCTTGTATTTCGCCCATCACGCGTCTTTGGGATTCAGTTAGATCAAAAGAAAGTTTTTCCAAAAAAGAGCCCGTCAAGTTCTCTTCCTTCGAATGATTAATTCCAATTGAGTTTTTTTCAATTATCTTTTTTCGCTGCAATAGTTCAAGTTGAATCCTAAAAAGTTCATCGAATACAAGCCTTCTTCTTGCCTCAGCCACTTCGCTCATTGAGTCAGGTCGATGGATCCCTTTATAAGCAGATGAACGGTCAACTAGTCTGTACTTTTTGAGTATTTCCTGAGGAACTGGATCTGCGAACCCTCTTACTTTCATGACTCTTCGAAGAGCTTCAGCGACAAGTCGATCAACATCCCAACTATGCAGTTTCGCAACCCCCGATTGAGGGTAAACCGCCACAATCCTGCCTGTTCTGTCCCCAACTAGATCAACAATTGGATTTGTCATCTGCATTCGTCCTTGGTAAATATCTGCTTTTCCGAAAACAACAGCATCTCTGCCTTCATTTAACTGTTTTTCTCGCCACGGCTGATTAAAGAAAACCAATTTTAAAGAACCAGTTGCATCAGAAGCAGTAACTTCAACAAGAGTCTTTCTAGAGCGCATTCGCCTGCTTCTAACTTTTTCAATATTTACGAGAACCATACCTTCTTCACCAGATTGAAGAGAATCTACAGTCGCCTCTTTACTTCGATCTATATAACGACGTGGGTAATAGCTGATCAAATCGAAAATTGTATTTATTCCTACCTTGCTTAAAGATGCAGCAGTTTGTTCCCCAACACCATGAAGATCAGTTAAAGGTCGATCCTCTAACTCTTTTAGAGAGACGCCAGGGTCCGACACCTAATCACCTATTCGATGCCTATGTAGTAGTGGTATAAAGGCTGTCCACCTTCATGAACTTCAACTTCAAGCTCTTCATGCTCGGTATTAACCCATGCGACTATTTGATCTGTTTCTTTTTCATTGGAATCTTCTCCTGCAACAAGAGTGACAATTTCATGTTCGTCGTCAATCATTTCATTTAGAAGATTTTTGGCAGCTTCTACAATAGTTTCAGCGATCACTGTTACTTTTCCTTTTTGTAGACCCAAGAAATCGCCCTTTTTTATCTCGCCGATTTCACTTGTCGACTCTCTAACGGCTGTGGTTATTTCTCCCGATTCAACCATTTGTGATGCCTGAACCATGCCTGTTTGATTCTTATCGGAAGTCGCCTCTGGGTCATAGCCAAGCAGCGATGCAAAACCTTCTGTAACGGTATGGGTTCCAACCACACGAACCGTTTTTGAAGTTTGCGAATCTACTTGTTCTGCCACTGCAACGATATTTGAATTGTTAGGCAATATTATTACGTGTTCAGAAGCAGTGGCTTCTACTGCTTTCAGTAGGTCTGCGGTTGACGGATTCATTGATTGACCTCCACTAACTATGAGTGTGGCTCCCAGGGATCTGAAAATTTGACCTATTCCGTCACCATTTGCGACCGCTATGACAGAGCATCCGACTGGATCCGCAATGTCATGATCATGATGGTTTTCAGCGACTTCTTCAAATAAGTCAGTTACTCGTATGTCATATGGTTTACCAACAGATATCCCCGCTTCAACAGCTGCACCAATATTGTTTGTATGCACATGACAATTCCAAATATTTTCACCACCTACAACGACTATGGAATCTCCAATTTCTGACCAAGCTTTTTTAAAATCGGGTATTGAATCATCTGGTGCTTCCAAAAAGTACATCACTTCGTATCGAGTTCCGCTATTACTCATCTCATCATGTGTATCGAGGATTAAGGAATCTGCGGAAACTGTTACTACCTCGGGTTCAGGCATCAGACGGTCGTCGATTATGTGTAAAAGTGAATCCAGCATAAGCAGGAAACCACTTCCGCCAGCATCAACAACTCCAGCCCTTGCTAAAACTGGTAAAAGTTCAGGTGTCGAATCTAATGATCGTTTAGCTGCTTCTCGTGCTATTTCTGCAACCTGCAAAAAGGCATGCTCTTCTGAAACAGCTTTTTCTGTCGCTTCTGCTGTTTCTCGTACAACAGTCAGAATGGTTCCTTCAACTGGATTTCCGACTGCCTCATAAGCAGCTGATGCTGCTGCACTAAGTGCTCTAGAGAACAGAGTCGCATCGATATCTTTTCTCGATGCGCTTTTTACTTCAGACACAAAACCTCTAAGAATTTGAGAAATAATTACACCTGAATTTCCGCGAGCCCCCATAAGCGAACCGTGTGAAATAGCTTCGATAATATTTTCTAGTTCAGGGTTTTCTTCCAAAGAGTTAATCTCAGATACCACCGAGCTAAGGGTGGCAGCCATATTTGAGCCTGTATCACCGTCGGGAACCGGATACACATTTAAAGAATTGAGACTTTCCTTATGATCTTGGAGGGCGCCACTAAAGCAATACATCAAATTAGCAAGGCTCTGTGAATCTAAAGTTTCTAATGCCATAACTGCGATAGTACCCATTTAACGAGCCGCGATGCATTAGTTTCTATTTTTATGTTTGGAACTGCCGAATACTCACATACGATCAGGATTATTCACCCGCTTTCTTTTAGTGGGCTAGGCTCCTGGCAGCCTCCAAAAGTTAGATAGGAGAAAAATAGTTGCAAGGCGTAGTCAAGTCTTACGATCCAGGAAGTGGTGACGGCCTCATAGTTCGTGACTCTGATCTTTTTGAATTCGAACTAGCAGACGGAGCTCTTGAAGGCTCTATATTTAGAATGCTTCGTCAAGGTCAAAGAGTGGTTTTTGAATTGGATGAGAATAATAACGCAACCAGCTTAAAACTTGGATCTGAAATAGATATGGGTACACCCAACTTAGACTGATATGAGTTCTGAAAAACCGCCAACTCAAAATAAATCGCTGATCGATTGGGTCTATCAATGGGAAAAAATTTTTGAACCTAGCCAGATTCATTGGTGTGATGGCTCTGAGGGCGAATACGAAAAATTCACTAAAGAGCTAGTAGATTCTGGGACCTTTATACGGCTCAATGACGAACTTCGACCGAACAGTTTTTTAGCAAGATCAGATCCTAATGATGTCGCACGTGTTGAAAGCGACACATACATATCATCAGTTAAAGAAATTGATGCTGGCTCAACAAACAACTGGCGTGAACCTAGTGAGCTAAAAGAGGAGATGCTCTCTCATTACAAAGGTTGTATGAAAGGCAGAACCTTGTATGTAATCCCTTTTTGCATGGGGCCTCTTGGTTCGCCTATTTCGCATATAGGAATTCAACTCTCAGACTCTCCCTATGTGGCAGCAAGTATGAAAATCATGACAAGAATGGGGAGTTCCGTCCTGGACGAACTGGGTGATGGGGACTTCGTGCCATGCGTTCACTCAGTCGGATTGCCACTTGAAGAAAATCAAGAAGATGTTCCATGGCCGTGTAATAAAGATGTCCGTTACATCTCTCACTTTCCTGAGACTAGAGAAATATGGTCTTATGGATCCGGTTATGGCGGGAATGCACTATTAGGTAAAAAGTGCTTCGCCCTTCGCATTGCTTCGACAATGGCTCGTGAAGGTGGGTGGCTGGCTGAACATATGCTCATTCTAGGAATCACACCTCCTGATGGTGAAAAGCGTTATATAGCTGCTGCTTTCCCTTCAGCTTGCGGTAAAACAAATATGGCGATGCTGGTTCCTACTATTCCTGGTTGGAAAGTTGAAACCATTGGAGACGACATAGCTTGGATGAAATTCTCTCCTGATGGGCAACTCCGTGCCATCAATCCTG
>PABN01000027.1 GCA_002699555.1 Dehalococcoidia bacterium | reverse complement strand
GGTCTTTATTTATATCTTTTAGTGAATCAAATAAACCTTTAAGTAAATATTGAATATGGTTTTGAGAAGCTACATAGTCTTTAGCACTTATGTCTCCTTTATTTTTTGCGTCATCTAGCCATTTAAGATAACTTGATATTTGCATTTTTCTTATATTTTTTAAAGAATAATTTCCTATTGCAGCTAGCTCTGCTTCACTCCACTCTGTTGCTTTAGTTATTCTTAGCTCTGTGGTTTTAGGATTGTATTCAATTCCATTTCTTACCCAGCCTCCAACTTTAGAAGGCGTTTTTAGGTCAACATCATTAAGCACTTGACCACTAGCTTTATTTAGATAATAAGCTCCTAGCTCTGTAGTTTTGCCTGTTTTATCTGCTAAAGCTCTAAGCTCCATAGCTTGTTTTCTCTCAGCAACAGGTAATTTAGATAAAACTGTTAAAAAGTCTTTATATTCATTTTTAGAAACATTAGGCAAAACTCCATTAACTAAGTTTTTTGTAGATTTATTTGTAAAGGCTGACTTTGCTAACTCTTTGAAGCTCATTTTTGCTCCTTGTTTTAAAGTAGCTTGAGGTGCTAGCAAAAACAAAGCGTCTAAAGCGTTTAATCCAACTTTAGAGTTTCCTATAGGTATATCTATCAAGTTTTTAGGTTTTGCAGCTATAGAGTAATAACCTTCTGTCATTTTAGGCGTGTTGTTTTCATCAAAGACAACTTTATAGCCATGTCTCTCAGATTGTGCTCCAATAAATGCTACATAACCCCAGCCTGTATTAATACCTGTTGCGGTTTTTTCTAATAAATAAGGTTTTCTATTTTTTAGCTGATTACCAGCTACAAAGTTTATTCCTTTAGTAACAGTACCTCCTATACCATCAAACATTTTAAATTCATTCCCTTTTGAGGGTTTAATAAAATATCCATCACTAAAAAACGTATCATCTAGCTTTTTACCAGTTGCTATAGCTCCAGAAGCAATATATGTTTTTAGCTCTTTGCTTTTGCCACTCCAAAAGTCTTGCATTTTGTTATATGGCACAGTAACCTGAGAAACTACGCTTCCAACATCAAATTTAGTACCTCCAGAAAAATCTAGGCTAGTTTCTCCTATTTTATTTAAAGCTTGTTTTGCAGATTGTGGAATTAAGTCTAAAGGACTACTACTAAGGCTATTGTATAGCTGGCTCTCTGCTGTTAGAGCTTTAGCTTCTAAGTTATCTCTTTTTTCTATATATGTTTTAAAAGCTTGGCTTATATTTTTAGAATATGTTTTATTTTCAGCTGTTTGTTTTTTTACGTCTTGATATTGTTTTTCTAATTGTTTATTTGCTTTTATATATGCACTTAAGTCTAAAGATAGTTGATTATATTTTTGATAGTAATTTTCAAACTCTGCGGTTTTATTACCTTGTAAATATGGTGATATATTTTCATTGATTTTTTTTGCTCCTTTAGGTATTTGCGACAATATGTTTAATATAACATTGTCTTTATTTCCTATAGTTGGAACACTTGCTATTTTTTGCTCACCGCCATATAAAAAAATTGGCACTCCTTTACTTAAGGCTTTATCAACAGTAGAGCTGATTTTTTTACCGTAATCTATTATTGTGTTGTCTGGTTTATCTTTAGAAGCTTTATCCCAAATCTCTTTGGCTGTTTTACCTAAATCATTAAAAAACTCAACAGCTTTTTTATTCCGCTCTATTTGTTCAGCTTGTAGTTCTGTGTCTGCGTAAATAGTTGCTGATAAAGCTTTTTGTTTTTTTTCTGATAAAGAATTAAAATATTTTTCTTTTTGAGTTTTTGTTGCTATGCTTCCAGCTACAGAAGCTCTAAACTTATCTAAAGCACTAGGCGGTTTTAAGCCATCTTTAATTTTGTCTATTTCAGCTCTTATTTGTTCTTTTGGTATAAGCTCTATTTGACTCCAGCCTTTACTAGAAGGCAACATAAAATCGCCTTTGCCGTCAACAGAATATAAAACAGCGTCATAATTTTTACCAGCTTGACCCTCTATAAGTTTTATTTGCTCTGGTGACTTACCCATATTTATCAAAGCTTCTTTTGCAAAATTCCACTCGCTTTGTTTTTGTAAGTCATTCCATTTTTCAAAAGATTTTGCGTTATAAGGTCTAGCTAACTTGTTAGATGTTTGTAACAACCTTTTCTCAAGCTCTAAAGCCTCTAAAGATGTTTTAGGAGCATAAGAGCCTATAGGGTTTTCTAAGGTTTTGTCTACTATTTGCACTTTATTTAAAGGTCTTGATAAAGCTTTTGCCTCTACATTCTTTTCACTTTTTAATAAAGTATCAGTTAGCTCTACTTTTGCAGCTGAAAGTTTTGGCTTTAATGTATTAGCTTTTTTTTCTGTAATAAATTCAGACTCTAATAAAGTATCTATTTTTTCTGTGGCTTCTGGTTTTGATGGATAACGCTTGCTTTGAGCTAGTAAGTATGCTCCAGATTTATTGATACTGTTTATTTTTGGTATGAGCTCATTTAGGTTAGATGTAGTAAAATCATTTAAATACTTACCTTGTAAATTTAGTTGATTTACTACTTGATTTAGTTCCTTTTCTTGAGCCTTTAGGTTTTGGTATTTATTCCAAATATAAGTATCTTCTGGTTTTACAGCTCTATCGCTAGCTTCTGCTAAAAATAATTTCCAGTCATTTTCAAATTTATTATTAAGAGAATTATATTTTTTTTCTATTGTTTGATACTCTTTTTCAAACTCTGCTACTGTAGAATCAAACTCTTTTTTTTGGTTTTGTACAATTTCAGCTTGCTTATTAAAGTTTTCAGCCTGTTGGTTAAAGGTTGGTAAAGGTATATTTCTAGTTGATGATGTTGGAATTTCTGGTATATCTTCAATTTTATTTTCTGCTACTGGAGCAAAACTTATTTTTGTCTTGCTATCTTCAATTTCTTTTCTTTTTTTATTAAATGTTGCAAGTTCTTCTAAAGAATTAAAACCTTTATCTGCTTGTTCATTTAATTTTTTTTCTTCTTCTCTAATCTGCTCCGCTTGGATTTCAGATTGTTTTGTTTGTTGTTTTGCTATATCTTCAAAAGGTGTATCTGATTTAGGAGCAAAATATACCGCTCTAGTTTGTGTTGGAGCAGCTGGCTTTGTTCCAGATATTTGTTCTTCACCGCCAGAAGGTTGCCTTGAACCTATAGTTTTATAATATTGTGACTCTGTTATTTGTTTGCCAGAATCATCTAAATACACAGTTTTAGGTTCAACTAAGGTAACCCTATCTTCTATTTTTCTGTTTTGTTTGTTTTGAGCCATTACCTAACACTTGTTATATATATTTTATCTGTGGCTATTGCTCTACCTATTTTATATGTTCCAGATGTACCCAAAGAACCATTATCTTGTACCCAGTATTCTGTGCCAATAGTTAATCCAGTCAATCCATCTATAACAGCTCCTATGCTATAAACAGTAATACTAGCACCTTGATTGCCACCTTGTGTTGCATAACCTATCCAAGTTGCAATATTGTCTGGTATTACAAAAGCGATTGCGTGTAATAAATTATTATTTGCTGAATCAATTGCTTGATTTGAGTGTGAATTTAGAGTAAACACAGTACCAGAACCGCTATCTTTCCAAACACCGAATGACTTTGCAGGGTCATTATGATAACTTTCATCTCTGTTTTGATAATCATAATGTTTGAATGTACTGCTATCTAATATTCCAGTTGTTGAATCAAATGACCACTCATAAATTTCTGCACATTTTGAAGATTGATAATCTTTAGTACAGATATTTCTATCTTGCAGACCCCTATTGTTCCAATAATACTTATATGGACTTACTGATGTATCAATATATACATCACCATTTTTGTTATATAATGCTTGACTACACATTTCATTTGGTGTATTTTCACAAATTTCATCTGTTATTAAATTTTCAAGAGAACCCCTTGAAACTACTACAGGTGCATTTACAAGTGAACCTTGATTTGATGTTGTATCAGATTTTATTTGAACAAAATAAGCATCAACTTTACCAGTTCCACCACTTGACATAACCCATACATAATTATTATGTTCTGGAACCTGAATCGGTCTTTGACCATTATATCCACAAGCAACACTTGAACCACTTGTATCAAACGTGCCACCACTTATATCATCAGTTATACCAGTAGTACCATGAGTAAATTGATAGATGTTTCCAGAATAATTATTATATCCATTATTATAATTTTCAGCTATTTGCATTTGAGCAAACCTACATTGGGAGTTACTCTGAGCAGACCTATTTAGAACTATAAATGTTTGACCTAAATTATCCCACCAGACAACAGGACTGATATTATCATACCAGTTTTGCTTTAAGTAACTAGTACCATTACTTGTTGCAAGGTCTTTTGCAGAATTTTGATACGGTGAACATGAATCACTTGTTGAATTTGTAAAATTACAAGTATAAGACTTATACCAAGCATAAGCATTTGAATAATAACCGCCTTGATATGCTTTGAAAAATACCCACATTCGGTTTGCATCACTTGTTTGTTGTGCATACACATTTGAATCAATACTTGTTACCCAATATTGTTGGGTTTGACTAGAACTACAACCACCATTTGTATTACAATAGTGTTGGTCGTGTAGTAAAGAATCAGTGCCCACAACTAATGTATTATTACTAGGATTTATTTGTATCGGTACTGTCCATATTTGACCATCACCAGCATTTGAATTATTACCACTACCACCAGCATAAACAAAAACATATTGATTTACTGAATCATCATGTTCTAATCCGTATTTACTAAACGAATAATGATAACTTTGTGTATTTGGATTTGGCTGGCTATATTGTGTATATCCGTTTATTTGATGAGTACCCCAAGAGTTAGATATACACTGCCTACCCCAGTTTGACAAAACACCACTATTTTCCACAACTACATCAACGTAAAAGTGTGTATCACAAGAACTTTGATTATTTGAATCATAATCCTTATAAACCACAATTTGACCATCTATATTTGAATTATAGTGAGAACTCAGCCATTGTATATTAGCACTTGAACCACCTGTTGAAGCCTGACTAAGATTTAATTGTGCAACACCATTTTGTTGAACAGTAATATTTCTTACTTGTCCATTTGCTTCAAGACCTACAGTACCAGCAACTACATTTTGAGCAGCTGTGGCTTGAAAACTACCAGCAGAAGCTGGCATATTTGCATACTCTAAACCTGTGGCTGTTTGGTTTACGGTTAATATCTGTCCACTTGTAGGTGACCCTACTAAGTCTATTTGAGTAGAGTCAGTTAAGTCTATTTTACTAAAAGATAATGCACTACCAGAAGATTTTAAAAACTGTCCAGCGACTCCGCTATCATTTATATTTGCTATTCCAACATTACCAAAAGTCAAAGCATTACCAGCAGAATTTACTTGCATGACTTGACCGCTTGTAGGTGTTTGTGTGCCTCCGCTTGTAACATCTATTTGTGTTAATGGGTCTACAAAGTCATAAGAGGCTGCTGTACCTGTAGAGTTTACTTGCATTAGTTTATTATTGTTACCAGTAAAAGCTGCTACAAAAAGTTCTCCAGAAACATCTGGTAAAGTTAGAGTTCTGTCTGCTTGAGCATTACCTGTAAGAGTGTGACCATAAGTATTGCCAGAGTTTATTTTAACAGTTCCGCTAAATTCCTCACTAGCTCCAACAACACAGCTACTAGCACTTAAACATGGCGTATTTTGCATACTTAAAGTTAGTGCTATTGCAAATAATGCAACACCAAAAGCTAGTTTTGCCGTTATTACATCAGCAGAAGATTGTGTTATTTTTTTTACTAAATTATACATTTTACATACTCCTTATGTATGAAATCGCACTAGGGCAAAAAGTTAAGCCTGTAAGTGCTCCTATTATAGATAACGTAATATAATACATTATTTCTTTTGTTTTCATTTAAAATTGTTCTCCAAATTGTTTTATACCAGCAGCTACTAAAGCCACTAAAAGCCATATTATACCGAACCATATCGGCAAAAAGCCTTGAGAAATAGCAAATAAAATTGGCATACCAGCTGCAACTATAGACATTAATAAACTACGAGAAGAAATAAATACTAAGCCTCCTAGTATAAGTCCTATAGGTGTAAAAAGCATAGAGTACCAAAAGTTACTAGGTACACCAAAGCCAGCTGGCTGTGAGTAATATTCTGAACCAAAAGCATTATTGTTAGCTGTAGGCGTTGCAAAAGGGTTGCCGTCTCCAAAAAAGTTTGGACTCCAGCCAGTATAACCTGTAGGAATATCTGGTATATCACTAGCAGAAGTTAAAACAACTGAGCCAGAAGATGAAGATATATTTGTTTGGCAGCTATGCGTATTATATGTACCTAGATTGCTATTAGTTGATAGGTCTTGAATAACAGCTGCATAAGGGCATATAGGGTCAGTTTCATCTATACTAAAAGCGTCAAAGCCATAATGAGCGTTTACGGTGTTTCCACTTGTTATTTTTAGGTCATATAACATTGTATTTTTTACATCTGTGCCAAACACTAAATTTTTTGTGTTTGTATTTGTAGTATTGGCTACTACTGTATTAGAGCTATTGTTTCCAGCAAAGCATTGTATATCTGTGCCAGAATGAACCATTTTAATATTTGTAGAAGGTAAAGAGCCATAAGCATAAGTTGCGTTAGCTACAGCATTGTCTGAATAACATGAAACTTGCAAGCTTGCTGGTACTGTTGCCATTTTTGTAATTTTTATAGCGTACCCTGTGCCAGAGCCTAGCACTCCGTCATATTTATCTAAAATTACAGCTGTATCAAAATTTGACTCATCTAATATTTTCATATCTATATTTATTTCATAATTAGAGGTTAGGTCTATGTTGTTGTTATCTAAGACTATAAAAGTGTCTGAATTTACATTTGCAGAATTTCCAGAGAAATATAAACCTTGATTACGCTTTTGTTGATTATTTCCCATTAATAAAGTAAATGAGCTGTCATTTACTGGTATTTGCGGAACAACAAACCAAAATTGCATTTCACCTGTATTCATATCCCTTATATCTTGACCTATTATTTCTATTTCATTACTTAAGGTTGACTTATAAGCTCTCATATCCCAGCCTTTTGCGGTGTTTCGACTTACGCTATGAGATGAGTCAACATAATCACTTACGAACCAGCTCTCATAAGGTATAGTAAGCCTAATAGGGTAATTGTATAAAACTGAATTGCTTGAATTCGTAATCTTAACAGTTGTTTTATAGCAATATTGATAAGGCTGTGTATCTGCGTCTGCGTTTAAACAAGGCATATTCATATTTGGTGAAGAAAATGCTGCAAAAAGAAACATAAAAGAGCAAAATAATAATACTGGTGTTTTCATAGAGCTTATATTTTTAAGGTGAGGTAATAACTTAAAAATATAAGCTCTACTAAACGGATAAAAGGAAAAGTTGTTCATAATTATAAAAATGGTACTGATTGTTTAAGTGCTTTGCCTAGCTCTATTGTTACTGTAAAAACTAAAGGTGCTGTGCCAGCTATCAATAACCACCTAACTGTTTCTAAAATAGGATTTACTTGAAAAAAGTCATAATCTAACATAGCCATTTTTACAAATTTAGTAAAAGTTCCAGCTGTTGTTTTAATTAATTCAATACCAGAAGATAAAAAGCCTTTAATACCTCCAGCTTGGTCAGTAATAGAAGGTGCGTCATAAGTTACCACCTCTGGGTTGCCAGCGTCATTTAAATAAGACTGATATTCACTAGCGGTTGCTAAATCCATTGTGCTTATAGCTCCTAAGACAGACATAATTGCATAAGGAATACTCCATAAAACTAACATTTTGTAAGACACTCTCATAAATAACTCCTAGTTTGGCATTTTTCTCAAAAAGAAACCAGCTGCTACTAAGCTTCCTATTGCTAGCATTGTAAATAAAACACCTACAGAAACACCGTTAAAGAATACAGAAACAGTTGCTATAGACATCATAGAAATAAAAGATAAAGAGCCGTTACCTGTTTTTGTATACATAACACCGCCAGCCAGTAAAGCTAAAAACATAGTTATTATAGTAATAAAAACTCTGCCAGATATTCCAAAATAATCACTTGCTACTGTATCGACATGAGTAGACATTGGACTAGCTTGATACTCTGTATCTAAAGAAGCTTGCAAAGCTAAACCTGTAGGTGTAGGCGGTATTTCTGTGATAGCTCTACCACCTCCTATACTAAAAGCTTCTCCTATTGTTCTCGACAAAAGAGGCACAGCTTCATCTACAAATTTGCTTCCGCTATAAGTTATAAGGCGTGCTTCCGATAATAAAGTGTATTTAGGTAAAACAAGTTCATCTTCTAAAAGACTTACTTGAGTTTTTAAATCATTTATAAGTTGCTCTTTACCTCCGCTCCAAACCATATTTCTACAACCAGAGCCTACTGAGCTTGTAGCTGCATTACTCCAAATAGATTTATTAGCTTGTAAACAAATTTGAGTGTTTAAGCCTCCATAAGGCACTCCGCTTGCAGAACCGTCAGAAATATAAAAACCAATAAGACCTCTATTGATTCTTGGAATGTCTGCTGTTTGTTTTTGTAAAATCCTATTAACTCCTATACCTGTATAAAGCTCATAAAGCATAGGACTGTAACCAGTTATTGAGTCTACATCTAAAGACTCTGGATTATTTGGATTTACTGGCGTTGAAGCACAACCTGTAGTGTCTTTTAATAAATCACACCAGTCTGTGCTAGTTTCATCTTGAGTTAAGTGAAATCTGGAAACTATTAAAACGTCTCCAGTTGAAAATATATCTTGATAACCTCTTGCACTTAATAATTCATACGGAGGAGGTGCGGTTATAGTTGTGGATTCCCAAGCAAATATAGGCGAGCTAGATAATAAAAATAGTGATAATAAAGTTAGAGGTAAAAATTTCTTCAAAAGCTTGACTCTCCAGTAAATAGTTTCCAAGCTTCTTGTAATGTCCATAAAGCAAAAGCTAAAGGTAATAGCCAAGCTATTGTTATCAATAACCCAGAAGCCGTTGCTTTTGATGTTGCTTCACTAGCTAAAAATATAGTTGATAGTGTTGCTAGTCCTAAAAAAATAAAATTCATTTAACTTATCTATATTGTTTCTTTATATGTAGACTCAATAAATAAGTTCTTTTCTAATTTGATTTTTACTTAATCAAAAGGATTATCCTTTGATTTTGTCGTATGCTAACCAACCAGCTAAACCAATACCACCAGCCGCGACGACGAGAGGAATTAAATTGATTATAGAAGCTGCTGATGTTGATAGTCCTGTAGTTCCAGCTGCTGTTACTACTGAGCCAACTATTGTTGGAAGTAAGGCAAGGAAGATTACAAGAACAATCACAGCCGACAAAATACCTTTTGTGCTTTCGTTTACTGACATTCTATTATTTCTCCAATTAACTAGTTTGTTTATTCTGCGACAAGTATCAACCTATTTACGCTCTGGCAACCCATCTTGTACCACCTAGAACCAATAGCACACTAACGCCAATTACTAATATAACTGGCAACCGATATAACAAGGAGTTCAACATAGTGCTTACACCAGCATTAATAGCGTCATAAGTTACATTGAATGTATAAGATGTGTTTGTCTGTAAACCTGTTACAGTCAGAAAAGTTTGGTCAGAGCTTAGACTTGTACTATTAGTATGGTCTGTGCAAGGGTTTCCGCTTGTGCAAGGTTGTGTCTCAACTACGGCAATACCCTCTTTAGTTGGGTGTGCGTGCTGTGTCGGTAGTGTAATATTGCAGCTTGTGACTGATGTAGTAGTACAAGCTCTTGAGACAGTAGTAGAGTCTTTTCTTGATGACTCTCCTACCTCTAAGACAACTGGCAAAGCAAAAGTAAAAGCTATTATTCCAAAAATAAACGCTAATGAAACTAATGCAACTCTGCTAAACATATTTATATATTTACCATAAGATTTTTTACTTTTCAATAAAAGTGTAAAAATTAATACGGTTTAATATATGGGAATCTATACACACATTCGGCAACAAAGATGGCTACAATGGCTCTATATTACTGTTTTAGGGGTTCTAAGTAATATACCCTACCTTCTCTAGTCCTAACTATGTTATGAGGCTCTAAAATGTCTTTAAGCCACCTACCTAGCATATTATCTGTCTGAATTATGCCATTTTGCTCTAAGATACCTTTTATTTCTTCTAAATAAAGTTCATCATATTGTTTAGAAGCTTCTGTTAATATTTCTCTTACCTTTTCTTTTTCATTATTTTTTCTTTGTTGTTTCACAAAATTTGAGTCTATCATAATTGATTTAGTGCTATCGACAATCGCTTGAGTGTCGTAATAGTTCCAAAATCTCTCAGCTC
>PABN01000026.1 GCA_002699555.1 Dehalococcoidia bacterium | reverse complement strand
CCGTTGGCGAATAAGAATACTTCCTGCTTGCACCTTCCCGCCATCAAAAACCTTTACTCCTAGTCTTTGAGCGTTCGAATCCCGGCCATTTCGAGTTGACCCACCACCTTTGGTTTTCGACATTGAACTAGCCTTTCTTTATTCCAGTTATTTCTATTTCTGCAAGCTTTTGTCTATGACCCCAACGTCGTCGTTGGTTGCTTTTATTCTTGTATGTAAAAGCTTTGATCTTTGGACCTTTAGCATCTGAAATTATTCGAGCTGTAACTTTTGACCCAGTTAGAGACTCTGGGGTCGCCAAAACACTGTCTCCATCGACAAGCATCACGGGTGTCAATTCGACGTCAGAATTTATCTCACCGAGTCGCTCCACTAAGAGGCGTTGACCTTGCTCCACGCGGTACTGTTTTCCGCCGGTACTAATTACTGCATACATCGTATTAAGGCTAGCCGAATAGAGGCTCGTAAACACCGAATATGCGTAATTGCTAACGGTGTTTGCCTCCATCTGAAACTGAAATAAGTTTTTCATCTAATACAAAACCACGACCTGAGCAGTCTTCACACTCATCAGCAAAAGACTCAATCAATCCCTCACCTATCCGTTTTCTGGTCATCTCCACTAAGCCCAATTCAGAGATATCGAATACTTGAGTTCGGGTTTTGTCACGCAATAAAGCTTCTCTGAGTGAATTCGCAACTATTTCCCGATTCTTTTCTAGCTCCATGTCGATGAAATCTATTACAATAATCCCTCCGATATCTCTCAACCTCAATTGGTGCGCTATTTCTTCAGCTGCCTCAAGGTTATTTGCCAACACTGTCTCTTCAAGACTAGAAGAACCGACGTTCTTACCGGTATTCACGTCAACTACCGTTAAGGCTTCTGTGCTTTCAATTATTAGTGAGCCTCCAGAAGGAAGCCAGACTTTTCTATCAAGACTTTTCATCAGTTGTTCGTGAATGTGGTGTCTTTCAAATAATGTAAGTTTTTCTTGGCTCTTATCGTAGAAAGAAACCCTGTCTGCTATTGCTGGAGCGACACTTTCAGCATAACTTTTAACTTTTTCAAACAATTCTGCATCGTCAATTAAAACGCCTCGAAAGTCTTTGTTGAATTCTTCACGGATGTAACGGAAAACTAATTCAGGTTCACGATAAAGAAGAGCAGGAACTTTTGCTTTTTTAGCAAATGAATTAATACTCTCCCACTGTTCCAAAAGACGCGTTAGGTCTAAAGTGATCTCTTCTTCAGTCACACCTTGTGATGCAGTCCTGACAATAATCCCATGTTCAGCTGGTTTTATTCGATCGAGAATGGAACGCAAACGACGACGTTCTGAATCAGGTAAACGTTTCGATATTCCAAAAGTCTTACTCTCAGGTATCAACACCACGAATCTGCCTGCAAGGGAGACCTCTTGACTAAGACGGGCGCCTTTATGGGCGATCGGATTTTTTGTTACTTGTGCGATGATTTTCTGATTTACTTTCAGCGCTTCTTCTATTTTTACAGAAGAAGATTGCTCCAACTCCTGCTCATCAAATAAGAGGTCCCCTCGATACAGAACAGCATTTTTTGGTGTTCCAATATCAACAAAAGCTGCCTCCATGCCTGGTAAGACATTTTGAACTTTTCCTAAGTAAACATTGCCGTGAATCTCACTCCAATCATTCGCTGGATGCGAAACATAGTGCTCTATTAATGATCTTCCTTCCAATACCGCTATTTGTGTAACCCCTTCTGAAGCGCTAACGCACATCAAATATCGCCCAATTGGCTTTCCACGTCTTTCTCTTCCACGACGGTGACGCAAGGATCCTTCATCTAGGTCTACTGGAGAGTGTCCCCCAATACCCTCAACGTGCTCACGCTTAGCGGACCCTGAAGATCGTGTATTTTTGCGTTTGCGTTCGCGTTTTTGATTTTTCTGTTGCTGCTTGTTATCGGAAGAAGTTTTCCTGTCTTTCGATACCGGTGCAGGTTTACTATCTCCTATTTGTGGCTTTTTATCTTCTTTATTTTTCGAAGAAGGTTTGCCTTCCTTTTCCTTCTTTACATTCGACATTAATTTGTTCCCTTCTAATCACGCCAAAACCTCAGTAGGCGCGGCAGGGTGAAGTTCGATTGATAATGGTTCAATTCGTTGATTTCCCTGCAAAGTTAATTGTTCTTTTCTTAGAACACGTACTGTTCTTAATTCTGAGTTAATTCTTTTCAATAGATCTGTTGGTCTTAGCACACGTGGCTTGGTGCCTAATTCTGTAAGTATTGTAACTCCATCTTCATGCTCTTCAGTGATATCCATAGAGTGCACTTGCGGTCTTACATCTTCGACTAGCAATTTGCCTTTTCTTTCACGTTCAATATTTAAAGAATCGCTGGAAAACATCTCATCCATGATCTTTTTAAATTCTTCGACACTCACTCCGGAAACTCTCACTTCCCAAATACAAGTATCAACAGCCTCTTGTAATGAATCTTCCGAAGTTGAAACTATTCCTATACCTAAAGCATCCATACCAACCGGTAACGCCCTATCTATATCTTGCTGGATGGATTTCGAATCAAAATCATTCATGAAAAATTCTTCACCTAGATATATGTCAACATACTCTGCTTCAGATTCAAATCCAGTTGGCAGAGCTAGACCAAATGAAATTCGTGGGTGGGGTGAGAAACCCTGAGAATACAGGACTGGAATATTTGCCTTTCGTAAGGTTCTCTCCCATATTCTCGCAACATCTCGATGGCCGATAAAACGGATCTTTCCTCGCTTTGTATACCGAATCCGTAAACACCTCATTCATTTACCCCTAAAAATTCCAGACTCTCTGTTGTTTCCGTTTTAGAAATTGAGACCATAATTCCATTATCTTGTATAGAAGCAACACCCGTTCCCTGGCTACCTCCAGCAGGTGGAACTGCTGATGCTACGACATGTTCTATTCCATAGCCGGTACATGCACCACAGTCATAACAAGGAGTCCACCGGCAATCTTCCAACCCTTGATTATTTAATGCGTCTCGCCAATCCTGCCAGAGAAAATCCTTGTGTAAACCAGCTGACAAATGATCCCAAGGTAAAACTTCATCTTCTTCTCTATGACGGTAAGCGAAATCTTCTACAGATAAACCTTCTTCCTGCATCGCATTTCTCCACAAATCAATGTTGAAATGCTCACTCCACTCTTGAAAAACACCGCCTTCTTTCCATACTTTTTCCAAGACAGGTGCCAAACGTCTGTCCCCTCGAGACAAAATCCCTTCCACAACAGTTGCTCTACTGTCATGCCATTTAAGCTTTAAACCTCTTATTTTTTTAGCGGCGTCTCTAAGGAGATAAATCTTTCGTAAAAGTTCCTTCTCAGTGTTTTGCCCAAACCATTGAAACGGGGTTCCAGGTTTAGGAACAAACCCACCAACCGAAACAGTTACTGAAGGATTTTTATGATATTTCCTTCCTATCTCAAGAGTTTTTTCTGACAAATCGACTATTCCTAAAGTGTCTTGATCTGTTTCTGTTGGTAATCCGATCAAAAAATATAGCTTGACTCTTCGCCACCCTTGTGAATAAGCAGATTCGACTGCTGCGAATAAATCATCATCGCTTATTAACTTGTTTATAACTTGCCTCAATCGCCATGTACCTGCTTCTGGGGCGAAAGTTAATCCGGTCCTACGGGCCTGTTGCATTTGTGATGCTGTATCTACTGTAAATGCGTCCACACGAAGGCTTGGTAATGATAAAGACACAGGACTGCATGAATCTTGAGTCATGACTTCTGAAATAACATTTTCTATTCCACTGAAATCTGCGCTACTTAGAGAAGTCAAAGAAACTTCGTCGTATCCCGTTCTCTTCAGTCCTTTTTCCACCATTGAAACAATTTGCTCTCGTGGCCTTTCTCTTACAGGTCTAGTAATCATGCCGGCTTGGCAGAATCTGCATCCGCGTGTGCATCCACGGAATATCTCTACATTCAATCGATCGTGCACAACTTCTGTAAGCGGAACTAATTGATTTTTAGGGTAAGGCCAAGCTGCCAAATCTGAAATAGTCCGCTTCTCTATTAAATCATTTGTATTTTTACCTAGCTTCGGAGATATGGAGATAAGCCTTCCATCTGAAAAAGTAGTTTCATACAATGACGGAACATAAACACCCGGTAATCCTGCTAGCTCCTCCAATAAGCCGTTCCTGTCCATCTTGTTTTCTGATTTTGATTTCCAATTAGAAACGATTTCACTTATCTCACCTACTACTTCTTCCCCGTCTCCGAGAACAGCGACATCTATAAAGTCAGCAAAAGGTTCCGGATTATAGGTGCAGTGACCGCCCGCAATCACAATAGGATCTTGTTCCTTTCTATCCTTTGAATAAAAAGGAACATCAGACAGATCCAAACACTCCAAGAGGTTTGTGTAAACCAGCTCAGCAGAAAGATTAAAAGCCAAAATGTCAAACTCTGCAGCAACACGGTGTGTGTCAACCGAAAAAAGTGGAATTTTACGCTTTCTCATCTCGCGTGACATGTCAACCCAGGGCGCATAAGAACGTTCCGCTACCGAATCACAGCGCTCGTTTAATATTTCATAAAGTATTTGTAAACCTTGATTAGGTAAGCCGATCTCGTATGTGTCTGGATAGATAAGAAGCCACGAAGCTTTTTTCGGCGAATGTTCAGGCAGGATCATCCCGTCTTCTCCGCCGATATATCTTGCGGGTTTCTCTACATTATCTAGAAACTGTTCGAGCTCATGCCATATCGAACTCATGAGGTTAATGGTAGCGCCTTGTTTTAAGTTTGATTAAACGCCAGTTAATTTGATCGCTCATGACGTCGCATATGAACACTTTCAACTAATCCCAATCCAAGGAAAGTAGAGACGATTGAAGAACCACCGTAACTAATCAAAGGTAAAGGAATTCCAGTAATTGGCATAATCCCAGTTGACATTCCTACACTCTGGAAAGTTTGAAAAAGAATCATGCTAAATATCCCGACAGAAATCAGTAAGCCAAAGGTGTCTTCAGCTAACCTTCCAATCCTCCAAATCCTCAATAACAAAAGTCCTATTAATGTTAAAACAAAAACACTTCCCAAAAAACCGGTTTCTTCGGCAATAACTGTGAATATGAAGTCTGTTTGCTGTTCAGGAACTAAGTCTGATTTGTTTTGTGTCCCTTCAAACAAACCGCTTCCAGTGATTCCACCATTACCTATTGCTATTTGCGCCTGCTCAAGGTTGTAGCTTGCAGCTGTGGATTCATCATCATTAACAAAAACCAATAATCTACTAACTTGATAATCTTCAAGAGTTTCTGATTCAAATACAGCTATTACTCCTGTTAAAAGGATTAAAAATAATATGAATAAGTAACGCCCTTGGATGCCAGCTGCTACAACCATTCCAGCTGTTATAGCTCCATAGACCAGGATAGTTCCCAAGTCAGGCTGAGCAAGAATAGCTACGATAGGTAAACCTGCTGCAATAAGTGCAACTACTAGTCTTTTCTTGCTTATTGTTTCATCTCCACTTAGTAAAAATGCAAGTACTACCACGATCCCAATTTTGCAGTATTCCGAAGGCTGAAACTGGTAAATTCCTAGTTCATACCAACCTTTAGTTCCTTTTTTTTCAACGCCCAAGAATAAAACAGAAAAAAGTAGCCCCAAAATGACCAAATAAATTAGTGGGACAATTCTCTGGAGTCTTCTATGACCAATTGCTGCAACAACAAGCATGCCAATAACTCCTAATAGAAGAAAAACCGCCTGCTTTTGAACATGTAGTGTTTCGCTTTTCGCTACTATCTCAAAAGGTTTTTTAGTCGCTGAATAAATCATCAACAATCCGATTCCACTTAAAAGTAAGGCAATTACAGGAATCGAAAAATCAATATGTCGTAAAAGTTTACTTTTTCCAAAATTTGGAGTTCTAATATCTACCATTCCAACTACTCCATATTCGAAAAAATACTTAATTGATCTACGGGTGACAGAAGAGCTTCAATAACTTGCTCGCAATTAATTTCAATTCCACGAACCCTAACAGTCCCATCTGGGCTCAAAGCAGGTCCGAAAATCTCAGTTTCAGACTCACTAAAACTTTCTAAATTTTTCAACGAGTCGCTTTCCCGCCAAATATACCAGTCAATGCATAGCGGTAATGAGACTGAAACTGCGTAACGATTTTCGGTTGTTAGAGCTTCTGGAACCCTATCTTCTACCACTTTCTCCAAAACTCTGGCAGTCATCGGTGCTGCTACAGCACTCCCGAATCCAGCTTCCTCTAGGATCGCCACCATCACATAATCTGGATCTTGAGCTGGGGTCATTGCAGCGAATAAAGAAGAGTCCGCTTTTCCTCTAACCTCAGCTGTTCCAGTTTTTGCTGCAATTGGAAAGTTTTCTATTGGAAAAAACGCTCCATCTGTAGCTACTGAATTAAATGCCCAGTAAGCAGTTCCCTCTACATCTTCTGTTACACCCACAAGTCCCCGTATTGTTCTGTTTCTGAAATCAGAGTCAATTTCAATTTCCTTCTTAACTCTTTTCCCGAACTCTTTAAGCATTTCGCCGTCTCTATCAAATACAGATGAAACAATATTTGGAGCGAAGTTAGTTCCACCATTTGCAAATGTTGCATACGCATTAGCTAACTGCAGAGGAGTGACAAGTACATCTCCTTGGCCAACAGAGATATTTACGTTGTCGCCTGGGTACCATCTTCCATTTGGAAAAATTTGAGGATTATCTTCATGGCGTTGTTTTCGTTTTTGGGGAGTTGGGATGTACCCATCCTGTTCGAAAGGTAATTGAATTCCAGTTTGCATTCCCAAACCATAAGAACCTGCTGCATCTTGAATCGCATTTTCTGGGTGTTTTGGATTTATATAAATGGATTCTCCAATTGTGTAATAATAAACGTCACTCGAGACAGTAAGACTTCTAATCAGGTCAACGTTTTCATAGGGCTTACTTCCAGCATTTCTGAAAACGCACCCACCAGCTGTCTCTAAATCCTCAGCGTCAGCTCGACAACTTTGTAAAAAATACTCACCAGGATCGTCTATAGGTTCGTCGGCTTCTTTTACTCTCCCCGTCCCAAAAACATCTTCGTGCCATGCAGCATGAGCTGTGAAGACTTTGAAAGTTGACCCAGGTGCATATTCTCCTTGAATGGATCTATTAAACATTGGTAAATCATTTGCCGGGTCATTCAATTCCGCCCAGCGTGACAAAGAGTAACCTCCAATTGACTCATTGGGATCGTAGGTAGGGAATGATGCCATAGCTTTGACTTCTCCATCTTTTGGAGAAATAATTAAGCTTGAACCGCCAGGAGCTACGAATGGTAGTGGCTCTTCATTATCTTCTGATGCTTCAGGGATTTTCTCTCTAGCCAGATAAATGCTTCTTTCAAGTTCATTTTCAACAAGGCTCTGTAGGTCTATATCTATTGTCAGATGTACGTCATTTCCCGCTATCGGAGGTTTAAAGAGATCTGTTCTTTCGCGAATCACCCTTCCTCTTCTGTCAACCTCTACTACCTTTTTACCATTCTGTCCCCTTAGGTCATCTTCAAACATCAACTCGATTCCAGATTTACCTATCTGATCTCTTAGAGAATATTCTTTCCCTTCTACTGGTTTTCTGATTGAGAGTTCAGAGTTAGTAACTGGTCCAACCCAACCCAGAACATGACTAGCAAGAGATCCATAAAGGTAAGAACGAACAGAACGATCAGCAACTTTCACACCTGGATAGCGATTTGGTCTCTCTCCAAAATAAACAAGTAAATCTTCCGGTACATCAACAGCGATCGGAATGTCATCGTATGGCCCATAGGAGGAATCCTTCAGTATCTTTTCTATATCTGTAACTTTTAGTAATTTTCCAGAACGGTTTATTTCAATAGCAATTTCAGTCAACATCTCATTAATTTCTTGAGAGTTCATTTCTGACTCTTCAATTTCTTTAGGGTTAATGGTCACCGATGCGACAATTCTGTTACCAACTAATAACTTTCCATAATCATCGTAAATCTGCCCTCTTGGCGCTTCGATATTTATGACTCGAGTAATATTTGTTGTCGCAACATCTTTGGCCTCATCCGATTTCAAGGCTTGTAGATACCAAAGTCTCGCTGTCAACGCTAAAAACATCGACAAAGCCACTACTGCTAATACTCTCATCCGGTAGCGAATTATTTCGTCTCTCAACGAGAACCCCCAGCAAAATGACTTGTGACTTCTTGTGGCATGCCACTAGACACGGTCCAATTAACAATGCGGCTAATTGGCTTGGAAAAAAAAGTCGTCATAACTCCGGCAATTATTGCTGTCTCTGGCAGGGAATCTGTATTGAAAGTTTTCTCTCCGAAAATATGTCCCACAGTAGCTGTTAAGAGAACACCCGTAGCTACAGCCAACGCAACCCCAAAAGCTCGAATAATTAGTTTTTCGTTTAGAAATCTCTCTTCTAAATTGCTCACTGCGACAGCAATAATCGGATAGACAAGAGCGTGTATGCCTAATGGTGATGCCACTACACAATCATTAACCAGGCCAGCCCAAAAAGAAACATGAGCTCCACGGATAGGTCCACCGTGATATCCAGACAATATAGAAATTAATAGAAGAAGCTCTACCCCCATACCATCGATGCGTATTTCTGTAAAAATTGAAGACTGTAGAATTGCTGCAGCGATGAGAAGAGTCAAAACTCTTAGCCAGGTATTCACTTTCTTTGACTATCCCTTGATTCCAAAATTACATTCAGGAAACTTAAATTCTCCAAAGAAGCAGATAAGTCAATTTCTATCGCGCGGGCGTAGTCAGCTTCTTTGTCGGGGTCGCTCACCCTTCCAACGGGAATATCTTGAGGAAAAATACTTCTTCCACCTGCTGTGACTACAACTTCACCGACTGACACTTCAGTATCAACATTTATCCCTGCATCAAGTACCAAAATACCAACTGAACCATTTCCTCGTGCTAGCCCTTCATCTTGAGAATTAATTAGTCTCACTCCGACTCTGAAATCGGGATGTGTCGCAAGCCTCACAAGAGAGGTTGAGCGATCAACTTCTTGCAAATAACCCACAAGTCCAGCTTTCGTTATAACACCAGCTCCTTCTTCAAGTCCATCATCAGTACCTTTATTTATCTCCACGACATGACTATTATAATTTCCACCTGGCACTCCAATAATTCGAGCTACCACAGTTTCTAACTCTAAATAATCTATGTCCACTTCCCCTAATAATCTTTCCAGAAGTTCACGGTCAGCTTCGTCTCTGAGTTCTTCTCCTCGCATTCGT
>PABN01000025.1 GCA_002699555.1 Dehalococcoidia bacterium | reverse complement strand
TTTAAGGGACTTTATAGTAGCGGGGGCAAGATTTGAACTTGCGACCTTCGGGTTATGAGCCCGACGAGCTACCAGACTGCTCCACCCCGCGTCGTTAGAGTATCGCAGGGTTACCGTTGAGCCAACCAGAAGTTATCTTGCTGTATAACCAGCATCAACTGGAACTATGGATCCAGTCATATAACTGGACTGTTCTGATGCTAAAAAAACAACTACTTCAGCTATTTCTTCGGGTTCTGCGAGCCGTTTAATCGGGATTGTTCTGTTAGCTAAATCTTGGAGTTCATCAGGTGTCGGAGGTCTATCTCTACCAGATTTAATCATTGGTGTATTTACTTCCCCTGGTGCTACTGCATTTACTCTGATTCCATTTTCAGCATGCTCAAGTGCCAAAGCTTTTGTTAATTGATGAACTGCTCCTTTTGTTATGCAATATGCTGCCGCTCCTGGTGCAGCGACATCACCCCATATAGAACCAAAATTTACTATTACTCCAGACTTTGCATTAACCATGTGTCGAAGAGTTGAACGACACATAAAGAAGACCCCATCTACATTGACGGCCATGATTCTTTTCCAGTTGTCATCATTTGTCTCTAGAGCATCTGCTCGTAAAATTATTCCAGCAGCGTTTACTAATATGTCGATTTGGCCGTAATCGTCGACAATAGAATTGATTGTTTGATCACAAAATTCTGAATTTGAAACGTCTCCTATGAAAACTTTCGAATCCGTCTCATGAGCTATTCCCTCAGCTCCGTTTCTGTCAATATCGATCAAATTTACTTGCGCCCCAGCTTCAACTAAAGCTTTTACAGTGGCAGCTCCCATTCCAGACGCACCCCCAGTTACAACTGCTACTTTCCCGGTAAAACTCATTTTGATGACCTAGGAGTAAATTGCATACCACCATAAGTTTGTTCTGTTGGTTGAAGCTCAATTCGATTAATATTGACGTGTTGAGAAGCGTTTAATGCATATATAACTGCTTGACAAATGTCTTCACTCGTCACTTCTTCTATTCCAGAATTTTTTTTCCGTTCAATTATCTCAGGGTCATCTATTGCAGCATCATAAAACTCTGTACTTACTCGGCCAGGACAAATTTCGGTTACTCGAACGCCTGTCCCTTGAAGTTCTAAACGTAAATCCATCGATAAAACATGCATGGCACCTTTAGTTGCACCGTATAGCGACGAGGCCAAAGGGTATAGCCCAGCCATCGAACCAATATTTATAATATGACCACTCTGGCTTCTGATCATGTTAGGTAGAACTGCTCTTGCTGCGTAAATAGCTGCTTTTACATTCGTGTCGATTGTTCTTTCAATATCTTCAAAATGTGCGTCAACTAAATTTCCATAACCTCTTCCTACACCAGCATTATTAATCAATACGTCGGCTTCAAGTGTTTCCAGCAAGTCGATAAATTCTTGAGAATCACAAACGTCCATCGTATGCACTGTGCAATTTGTGTTTTCAGCAAGCTTTTCTAAACGTTCTTTTCGACGCGCAATTGCATGAACGTTAAGACCTGCTTGGCTAAGACTTCTAGCAACAGCTTCCCCTATTCCACTTGAGGCCCCTGTAACTACAACGTTTTTATAATCATCGATTGTCATTCCTAATTACCGTAGAGGTGAAAAACCAATCCAGCAAATAAACATCTCACAACCTTTTAATGTTTTCGACTTAACAAGAAACTTATGTGTCTACGTAGGTACTACGATTTAAATGTGGGAAAAAAATCAAAAAGATTTAAAGCTTCATCTGAAAGTTCAAAATTCGACATTCCAGATGATACAAGTCAAGTTTTGCTTGATTTGGTGAATGGTATTCGCGACCTTGAAGAACGGGTTTCATCATTGGAACAAAATTTTAATGTCCTCGGGACTACTAGCTCTTCAGCAGATGAAGATGCGATACTCGAGACACAACTTCATGTTGCGCGACTGTCAGCTGAACTTTCTCGTTTGACTGTAGAGCTGAGAGGAAAAATTTCTGTTCTTAGTGGTGATACTGGAATCAACTTCGAAGAAGAAACAATGTCTCCGTCTCTCGATGGTGACGAAGCTTTTAGCGACCTTGCATCTGACTCACCTGTAAGAAAACAAGAAAATAAGAAAACTGGTGGCTGGCAGCCACTAAATTGAACCCCGCTATTAAGAAGCCTCAACCGCTAGGGCATTAACAAGCTCTTGAATTTGTGCTTGTAGTCGACCAAATTCTTCCCAATCTGCAGGGTCATTAGCCAAAGCTGTAGCTGAGGCTTTTTGTAGACGATCTATCTCAGCGATGATTTCTGCAACATTTTCAGTAATATCCGACAATTCAATTGTGGAAACAGATTCTGTCTGTGTTTCGTCTTTTTCATCAATTTGCGTTTTAATAGAGTTTCCAGAACCTATTCCATCGAATAGTTCAGATAGAGAAGAATTCGTAAGAGTTTCAAGTGCTTCCTGTAAGGAATCAGCCATCACTACATCTTCACCTACTGCGACAATTACCTGTACTAGTTCTGGAACTGTGCTGTCGCCTTCAGCTTGCACATACAAAGGACGGACATAAAGTATTGAGTCTTCTATTGGTACCAATAAAAGTTCTCCGAACAATACCGTTGAACCTCGTTGGCTTAATAAGGTTTGAAGACTAGCTACTTCTTCATCATTACGAATTCTTTCCTCTGCTAGAGCTGGTCCGTCAAAGTTTGATGAAGGGGGCCTGTATACGGCCAATTTGCCGTAATTATCTTTGTCGCTTCGACCTACTATAAATGCCGCAAGTTCTTTACGTGTATCTTCCTCGTCTAGTGGAACGAAAGCTCTTAAGACTACATATTCAGCTTCATCAGAGTCGGGTAGTTCCACGATTGTTCTGTACGGAGACATTCTCATATCTCTACTACCAATTCGGATTCCCTGTTCATTAACAATCGCTAAATTTGCCGCGCCTTCTCCAGTTCTACCTGGATCTTGAGAAACTGCCCATTCCGCAGCTCTTTGATAAAAATTCTCTGTGTCTTCAACGTGATATTTACCCCAAAGTTCTGTTTGAACTCGGAATAAATCCTCTGGATAACGTACGTGTTCGATTAAAGAATCGGGCATCTCCTCCATTGATTTAAATAGGCCTTCAAATGCTCTTTGGTAAGCATTTATTAATGGATCTTGTGGGTCAACAATGTAGAAAATTACTTCACCCGTGAAAGCATCAACTGTTGCCTTAACTGAGTTCCTTACATAGTTGAAATCGTGGCGTAATCCACTCTTTCTTGGAAGTTCTGCTATTGGGGCGTTTTGAGCGTACGGATAACGGTCTGTTGTGGTGTAGCCATCTATCATATAGATAATTCGTCCACTATCTAATACTGGATAAGGATCAGCATCAAAATGTAGGAAAGGCGCAAGTTTTTCAACTCTTTCTCGCACATCACGAACAAACATTACTTTGGAGTCTTCTGTTACAAAATTTGAGATAAGGGGTTCTATTTGACCAAATCGAAGAGCAAAAGCGATTTTGCGGAATAAAGATCCCATTCCAACTCCACCATCGCCACCTAATTCTTCATATCGGACTGCAAGCGTTTGTTGATTTTCATCGGTGTAATCAACTTCGTTTCGACTCGCTCCTAAAACCGCATATCCGTCTAGATTTTCGCCTACATATATTTGAGGTATATCGAGGGTTACATCGATTGATTCGTCAATTGATACTGGTAAGTCTCCTATTAAGAAATCGGGATCTCCAGAACCTTTAACTCTTGAAACTGGTGCCAAAGCAAGACCATAACCGTGAGTAAATGCAACATGCTGGTTCTCCCATGAACGGGTTTGATTTAAGTTAAGCTCTCTTGCTCCAAGTAAAACCTGAGTTGTTTCTCCATTTACTTCATACCGGTCGGTATCTAAAACATCAGAAAAGCGATAAAACTCTCTTTCCCCCTGAAGACGGTCAAAAGTTGCCTGAACCACAAGTGGATCCAAAATTCTTATATTTCTAACTGTCGCTGAGTTATTTTTTAAATCATTTGCAGTGATGCTGTTATCAAAATCTGTTAATTGAATCTCGTCGATTCCATCCAATCCGTAAGCATCTCTCGTAGCGAAAATATTCCTTTCGATATAGGGAGCTTCTTTTTCTGATTCTGCGGGCTCAACACGAAAGTTTTGTATGACTGCTGGGTAGATACTTCCCACGACTACTGCAACGAAAGCCCATAAGCCGACTGCAAGTGTAGGTAAGACCCATCCTCGTCTACGAATGTTAACGACCAAAAGAATTACTGCTAATAAAGAAATGAGGATTAATAAATTCGTAGCAGGAAGTTGAGCTTTTACGTCTGTATAAGTCGCTCCGTCAACAGCGCCTCGATCTGATGTAGTCAACTCATATCTGGCCAACCAGTAATTTGCAGCTCGAACTAAAGCTATAGCTGCGAGTAGCACAGATAGATGTGCTTTGACTTGAGGCCTGACTCTCTCCCCTGTTGTTTGAAACCTGATACCACCATTTAGATAGTGAGTTATGGCCGTAAAAATAATTGTTACTAAAAGGGTTCCAAATACCCAATCAACTACGAAGTTAAAGAAAGGTAATTCAAAGATGTAAAAACCTATATCTTTGTCAAACTGTGCATCAGTAACTCCGACGTCTGCCCTGTTTGTGAATAAAAGCCAATCTTGCCATTTGTCAGAGACCCTCAATCCGGCTATCAGTGCAAAAAAAGCTGAAAAAAGTATGCGGACGAGTCTGTCTCTTTTGCCTATAAAAGTGTGGTAGTGAACTAGTAGGTCCTCTTCTGGACCTGCTGGTCTTATTCGTGGCGCTAAACGTTGGGCAACTGTCAAGTTTCCAAAAAGAATTAGAAAAAACAGGAGCATAAAGAGCAATACGAGAACTACCTGTGCTCCTATGACTGCTTTAAATACGTCATCTTGACCTAACGAATCGAACCATAAGAAATCTGTATAAAAACCTGCTAGTCCTCTTAAAGACATGAGGAGGAAAAGACCGACTGCAATTACTCCAAAAATTATTAGCCTAAAACGCCCTACTGATCCTCGTCTACCTCGACGTGGCAGAACTCGTGGTCGCTGCGGTGGAGCGTCTTCAGGTTGCATTGTTAAATTCTCTTTCTATGAAATCTAGGGTCCTAGCTCTCATTCGTTTAGCTTACTGGTGACCTTATAGGGGGAAACCTGCTGGAAAGCCGATTATTAATTTTCTGGTAATTCTAATGAATCACCGTTTCCACCCATATCGGTAAGAACTTTTAAAGCATCGTCTAAATTCACAACCCCTTCGACTCTCATTTTGCCAGCATGTTTCTTAGCTTTTTCAAGAGAATTTTCAGGCACCAAAAATAAGTCCATTCCTGCTTTGCGGGCAGTAATGGTTTTTTGTTCCACTCCGCCTATGTTGCCTACATTTCCTTCCAGATCGATTGTGCCTGTTGTAGCAATCTGAAATCCTGCTGTTAATTCTCCTGGGGTCAAAATATCTAACACAGATAGTGTGAGGGCTAGACCTGCTGAGTTGCCTCCAATCCTTCCTGTGTTAACCAGAACCTGTACAGGCAAGTCGTCGTTATCTTCTATGCGAGTCTGCGGTGCTATTCCCAGAAATGCAACTGACGGTTCATCTTCGCGTGCGCCGAGTTTAATTGAGATTTCTCTTGGATCTGAACCATCTATTTTCTCAATATTAAGTTGAATGATTTCAGAAGGGTTATGTTCTCTGATCTCAATAATCAAATCTTGATCTGTTAAGACTTCTTTTTCATTTACTGCGACTATGACATCAGAAGTCGTCAGAATTCCTTCAGATGGGCCTCCAACTGATGCGATTCCTACACCTGTGGCTTTATATGGTTCCAGACCTAAATGGCTTAATGCGACTGACACGGCTGTCGATTTGGAAACTCGCATTAAATCGAAGTTGAAAGTTTGATTTTCATCTCTATTTCTTGTTCCCAAAATTGAGTCCTCATCAATTAAATGAACAGATTCTTTAAAGGTTCCTTCAAGAAACTCCCATCCATTTATCGACGAATCTTGTGAAATCGTAGTGAAGTGAACTTCACCAGACGGTTCAAAACTTTTCCCTTTTGAAACAACAATCCTGCGTGATAATTCGTTTACTGATCCTGGTTTGAACGCGAAATAAGGAAGTTGGATGAAAGTCATTGATGTCAAAAATCCAACTAAAAGAAAAAATAATATTCCTATTTTCCACTTTTTTGATATTTTTCTGTCCATTAAATTTTCTCGCGCTATTCGCGATTACCGTATCCATGGGTTTTCTTAGACTTTACATTTTTTTATTAATGTATTTTTAAATTCCTGACTGCAGTTGCATTAACTGTCATGATTAAATTACAAAAAGACTTTTAAGGAATTCAGATTTTTTACAGATTAAGACATATCTTTAGCTCGCCCTTTCCACCAGATGGCAGAACTGAACGCGCAGCAGATAAAGGATGGAGCCCAGTAGCTAGACTAGGAGTTTGGTTCCAACCTCCACACCGAATCACTTTAGGTAAATCAGCAAAAATACGTTGGTGGCATAGGTTAAGATCTCTTATTCTTATTGGGCTCTTCGTTATTTTTGGCGGAATTATTTTAGCTTCCCTTATCGGACTGATTATTTTCGCAGGAGGTTTCCTGTTAGAACAGGCAATCGGCTAAATGGATCCAACTGCTTTAAATAGACGAAAAGCTATTCTTTCTAGATTTTCAGGTGACCATAAATTAGCGATTTCCTTATTAAAGGATAAAGATCCAAAAGTAAGAGAAGCTGCTCTTAGCTCTTTAGAAAAATTAGGAAAGCTTTCAGAAAAAACTCTCAGTAAATCTATTTCTGATCCTTCTCCTGGGGTGCGTAAAAGGGTAGTTGAGTTGCTGGCAAAAAGACCCGACAAGATTCCTTTTAACGTTTTCAATGATGAAGACCCTTTAGTTATCGAAACAGCATGTTGGGCTGCTGGAGAAAAAGAGAATCCAACTGACAAATTAATTTATAAACTTTGCTCGATCGCTAATGGTCATACAGATCAACTATGTCGAGAAGCTGCTGTTGCTGCTCTTGGAGCTACAGGTTCAATTCTGGGACTCGAGACCATACTTGAAGCTCTTAAAGATAAGCCTGCGATAAGACGCCGAGCAGTAATTGCTTTAGCAGCTTTTGATGATCCAAAAGTTGAAGAAGCTCTTAAAAAATCTCTAGATGACAGAGACTGGCAAGTAAGACAAATAGCTGAAGATCTACTAGATACAAATAGGGTGATCAGCCCAGTTGAAATTGGACCACGACCAGATTGATTTTTAACGTCTCGCTTCCATAAACATTGCCCGCATTGCATCAAAATCTTCAACAAGTTGGCCAGCTCCTAGCACCACACACTCCATCGGCGATTCTGCATGAACCACTGGCACTCCGGTTTCTTGTGATATTCGACTTTCTAATCCACGCAAAAGACTTCCTCCACCTACAAGATAAATGCCACTAGTTAAAAGATCCTGAGCGAGTTCAGGTGGGGCTTTGCCTAGACAGGAAACTACTGAATCAACCATCACTGAAACAGGTTCTTCAATTGCTGTTCTGATCTCATAGGGGTGTAGAACAACTGTTTTTGGCATACCAGTGAACATTTCACGTCCTCGAACTTCTGCTCTGCCTTCACCTGGTGTTTCTGCAGCGGAACCGACGGTCCATTTTATTTCTTCAGCTGTTCTCTCACCTATCGCTAATCCGTACTCTCTGCGTATGTAGCTTTGAATTGCTTCATCTATGTCAAAAGAGCCGACACGTTTAGCTTCTATTTCGACTATTCCGCCCAAAGAAAGTAACGCCGTTTCTGACGTACCACCCCCTATATCAACAACCATGCTTCCAAATGCTTCACCTATTGGAAGGTTTGCTCCTATAGCCGCTGCTAAAGGTTGTTCGATCAGTTGTGCATCTGAAGCTCCTGCCCGACGACAAGCTTCAGTGACTGCGCGCCTCTCTACAGGTGTGATTGCAGAAGGTACACAAATAACGACTCGTGGTTTGTTGAAACGACTTACTCCTGCTCTTTTAAGAATGAGGCGCACCATTCTTTGGGTTATATCAAAATCTGTAATCGCTCCTTTTCTCAGTGGCCGATGAGCAACTATATGAGCTGGGGTTCTTCCAATCATGTTCCATGCATCTGAACCCATTGCCAAAACTTCACGATTGTTTTCATTTAAAGCAATCACGGAAGGTTCCGCGAGCACTATGCCTTCACTTCGTGCGTAAACCAAAGTGTTTGCTGTGCCAAGGTCGATAGCTAAATCTCTTGCCATTTCAATCTTCGCGTTCTATTTGGGTTTCTAATTTCTCTTCACTGCCTATCACTCTTATACCATCTGGGTTTTGCATCCGTCTAGGTTTTCTTTGTGATGAACCTCGCAAAATCTTCTGAACCTCATTTGGAGTTGCCGAACGTGTTCTGGGCCTTGTAAGCAACCAAAGAACAATTGAACCAATTACAGCTACAACTACTGTTCCTGCTAAAAAAATTAAATTCGTATTCATAAGTTTCCACTACCAGGTTTAAAAGAATCTATTTCTTCTACTTCAGTAATGTGTTGAGCGTCAAGTCCCCAGTCGCTCCCGCCTTCCCAAGTTTCAGATTTCCAAATTGGAACAGTTTTTTTCAGTGTGTCGATACACCACCGTCCTGCAGAAAAGGCACCCTCCCTATGTGCTGAAGAAGCTAAAACTATTACTGCTGTTTCGCCGATTTCAAGTCTTCCTATTCGATGCAACATCACTATTCTTTTTACTTCGGGCCAATACTCTCGGGCTTTCTCAGCAATTTTCTCTAACCGCGGTAAAGCTTGTTCCTCGTATGATTCATAACTTATTTCCGTCACATTTGAGCGACCTTCTGCATGATTTCTAATATTGCCCGTAAAAAGAACTACGGCTCCACACTCTGGCTGATTTGCCCACTCCAGAGCTTCGTTCACTGGAAGGGTTTGGTTTTCTAAACCAATCCAAGTGTCGCTGTTAGTCGGTGGGGAAAGCGTCATTTTGAAATCTTTAGTAGATAATAAATGTTACGCATATGATGAGCACAATAGCGGATGCTTGCATGTCTTTATTAACCGTTGTGGTATAAGAATTTTATTTTTATTAAAAAGTATTTATTTCTATGATTTTGTTTCTTTAAAAATCAACGCTAAGCAATTTTTTGAATCTACGATGCAAGTGTGGAGTTCTTCGATCCATCTAACCCAGATGATGATAATCCGTTCTCTGATATGTCATTTTTGAATGAGATATTCAAATCTTTTTCACAACAAGGTGGACAATCAGCTAAGCAGATTGCAATGGCTATTGCCTCTGGTGGGACTAGTGAACCAAATGTTGATCCTGTTGAACGAATGGAGTTTGAGAACCTGTTACGAGTAGCGGAACTACACGTTAATAAAGTGACGGGTTTACCTCCTTCTCGTAGCGGGTCTTTAACAATAGAACCAGTTACTAAAGCTGGGTGGGCAACACATTCTTTAGATGCGCTCAAACCTTTGCTTGTCGGATTGGCTTCCATAGGAACTGATGAAGTTGAAGACTTTGGTGATGTTCCTTCTGAAATTAGTCAAATGATGGCTTTGCTCGCTCCAATGATGGCAGAAATGACTACGGGGACAATGGTGGGTCATCTTGCTAGTAGGTGTCTGGGGACCTACGATCTTCCCATACCTCGTGAAGGCGATCGTATTCTTCTGGTTGCACCGAATATTGACACTTTTGGTGAAGATTGGAGTATCCCTAAAGAGGATTTAAGGCTTTGGATTTGTCTTCATGAGGTTTCACATCATGCTGTTCTTGGGATTCCTCATATCCGAAGAAATCTAAGTGGGTTATTAACTCAACATGCTGAAAGTTTTAGTAATGACCCTTCAGTGATTCAAGATCAATTTGGTGAAATCGAAATCGGTGAAGGATTAGAAGGTTTAGCTTCTTTACAGAATGTTTTAAATCCTGAAATGGTGCTCGGCGCGGTTCGTTCACCGCAACAAGAAGCTCTTTTACCTTACTTAGAAGCGCTTGTTGCTGTAATTATCGGGTTTGTTGACTACACAATGGATCAAATCGGGAATGATTTAATTCCTTCTTACCCGATGATGACTGAAGCTCTGAGAAGACGTCGTGTCGAGACTGGAGAGGCTGAACGTTTTGTAGAGAAAATATTGGGTTTAAATCTGACGCAAGAGCAAGTTGATCGCGGTGTGTCTTTTATTGATGGGGTTGTTGAAAGAGTTGGTTCCAAAGGTTTAGATCGACTTTGGGTTGATGAATCGAATCTGCCAACTCCTAGTGAGGTTGATGCTCCAGGGTTGTGGTTAGCGAGATTAGATCTGGAAACAGGGGATTAGTTTTCTTCTTCTGTACTTCTAGTCCAAAAGCCAAGTTGCCCATCAGCTTTTTGAGGTTCTTCGGGTGTAATAATTTTTTCCACTCTGCGGGCTTCTCTAGTTCTTCGTAGGTAAAAAACGAGACCAAGTCCTACGCCGAGAGCCATTGTGAAATAACCGACTTGTATTGGGAGCATCGCAATTACTAAAGCTATTAGTGATCCGAATGCCCAACTAAGTTGGAACCTTCCTTCGAAAAGAGCGAAGGATCTTCCATGATTTACATCCGGTGCGTCTCTTTGGACTAGAGAATCAAATGCTAATTTTGCGGATCCCGCAGACCCAGCCAAAAGCAAAGAGACAACCATGGCTCCTAAAATTGATGGAAGCCAAGATGCAGATACTATTCCTGCGAAAGCTATAAATAGGACACCTGAAATAATTCTTTCTTCAACCATAAGCTTTCTTAAACGTGGTGCTACGCGTGCACCAATTAAAGCTCCCCCACTTGCGCATGCGAGAACAGCGCCATAATGCCACACTGGAGCTCCAGGGGTTCCAAGAATGTCTTGATCCCTTATCACTCCAGTAGCTACACCTAACGCACGGCCTGTTCCTTCCATTGCTACGCCTTCTTCTCCACCTCTAAATTCAAATGCGAGCAAAAAAGTCATAAAACCTACAGCGGCTCTTAGAACTGCCATTGCTGCAGCTGCGTTTATTATTCCTGATGAACGTAACTCTGTTTTTTCTCCTTGTGTTGCTGGAGTTGTCGCGACAGTGATTCTTGGGATTTGAACTGCGGAAACCAAAGTAAGTGTGAACCCTATAACAGCAATTTTCGCAGGCCAGGAAGACCCTATTAAAAGAGCTAATCCTCCTATTGAGGCTCCAAAAAAGCTTCCCACTGCGCTTAGGAGTGCCAATTTAGAATTTGCTTCTACTAGATCTCTTTCTGAGCTAACTAATTTTGGGACCACAGCGCTTTTCGCGACCGAATAGGCTTTTTGGAATACGAGAATTCCGAAAGCGATTGGGAAAAGGGCGAGACTTTCGATGTAAAGAGCGAGAAGTGTTGCCAGTATTGCGCGTGCAAGCAGTGTCACAAGAATCATTGTTCTTCTACCGCCAGAAATTCGGTCCATGAAAGGACCTATGAGTGGGGTCACGATAGCGAATGGTGCGATGGTTAAAAGGAGATACAAGGCTATTTTTGGTCTTGCTGAGTCTGGGTCAAGAAAAAAGAGTGAACCTGCTAGCGCTACTGCGATCATCGCGTCTGCGGCTGCACTCGAGAGGTGTGTGACGGCCATTCTTGTAAATGGGCTTAGTGGGGGTTTTGTTTCCTTTACGCTCACAGTTTCAGGTTACGTCAATTTGAGTAAGTAAATCTTCCACTAGGTATGGGACTATTCCCATTGTTCAGTTGGTAGATCTATATCTGCTTCTTTGGCTGGTTCTAGTGTTGTAGCTGTTGCGTAGTCTTTTTCTAAAAGAGCTGAATC
>PABN01000024.1 GCA_002699555.1 Dehalococcoidia bacterium | reverse complement strand
CTATGTCATCTCGATCTGGTCGGTACTGGATTATTACACCACCTGATTCAAGAAAAGAGACCTGTTCTAGATTGCTTAGTTGATAGTCGTATTCTCCGCCTTTTGGGGGTATCGGATAGTGAGGTCCGGAAGTAGGTGGATTTGTTTGCCACGTAACTTCAGAATTTCCTAGCAAATGGAGACTAGACGCTGAGTCTAAGGGTTCCTGACGAGGTAGGTCGCAACCGGTTTCATGCGAACATCCAGAATTGATTATTAGAAAGGCAAGAAGTGGCAGAATAAAATATATTTTCTTCACATAGCAATATGCCCTAAACACAAGGATTTTCCTTAATAATTAGAGTCGGATTCTTCCTCTAGAATGTATTTATGTTTCAAAGATCTGCAGAAAAGCGATTAATGGAAATTTCTCGCCGCATCAAACAACAAAAAGAAGACCTCCTTGTTGCAGAAGAACAACTTATTAGTCTTACGAGTGACGCGGACGAAGCACGTATAAGATCGCTAGTTTCCGAAACTGCGATTTCCGACAATGATCGTAGAGACTCAGTAAGACAGTCTGAGAATATGCAAAAGTATTGTCACAAAATCCGAAATGAAATACAGAGATTAGAAGAGATGCAAGATGCTTTATTGGACAAAATGAACACAGAAAATATTTAATGGAAAAAGTTAATGTAGTGATAGCTGAGGATGAAGCGATAATACGCTTGGATCTTCGCGAGACTTTAGAAAATGCCGGATACACAGTTGTGGCTGACACTGGAAGAGGGGATGAGGCTGTAAAGCTAGTTAGCGAACATAAGCCCGAAGTAGTGATTTTGGATGTCAAGATGCCAGGCATGGACGGAATTCAAGCAGCTCGCGAAATAGCCTCGACAGAGGATACAGCGGTTGTGATACTCACAGCTTTTAGTCAACGCGAGCTTATTGATGAGGCAGTTGACGCAGGCGCTTTGGCCTATCTCGTAAAACCCTACCAACAGAGTGATTTAGTGCCCGCCATTGAAGTGGCCCGACGTCGGCACAAGGAAATGAGAGATTTGACCGATCAAGCTAAAACACTCGAAGACCGTCTTAAAGCAAGAAAAATTATCGAAAAAGCGAAAGGTTTACTGATCGACACCTCCAATATGAATGAAGATGAAGCCTTCAAGTTCATTCAAACGACGGCAATGTCGGACAGGACAACTATGGTTGAAATAGCAGCAAAAATAATTTCAGAAGGTCTACGGCCTCAATATTAAGCATTTCTAACCCGTTGGGACTATTGTCGAAACGTGCCCGACTTAATGATCATTGATGGTAATTCGCTTACCTACAGAGCTTTTTTTGCATTACCTCCAGACATGGCTACCAGCAAGGGGCAGACGACAAACGCTGTGTATGGCTTTGCTTCAATGCTCGTGAATCTTATTAAAGATCAAGAACCCAAAAAAATCATTGTTGCCTTTGATCGCCCTGAAAAGACTTTCCGACATAAAAGGCATTTGAGTTACAAAGCGAATAGAGAAAAACAACCTGACATTTTATATGAACAGATCCCATTAGTGAAAGAAATGGTTTCACTGCTTGGATACACGGCCATCGATGTAAAAGGTTTTGAAGCTGATGACATAATTGCGACCCTAGCGACAATGGGTCGTGATGCTGGTGAAGATGTTGTTGTGGTGACTGGAGATCGTGATGTTTTTCAACTTGTTGAAGATCCGCATATAAAAGTTCTTTATAACAAAAAGGGAGTCTCTGATTATGCCCTTTATGACGAAAAGGGGATTCTTGAAAGAACTGGGGTTACGCCAGAGAATTATGTAAATTATGCTGCTTTAAGAGGCGACAATTCTGACAATCTTCCAGGTGTTCCAGGAGTTGGTGAAAAAACTGCGGCCAAACTCATAAACACTTACGGCAATTTAGAGGGAATTTTTTCTGCAACTTCCGAACAAACTCCTAAGTTGAAACAAAATCTTGAAGAAAATCAAGAGTTGGCGCATCTTAACGCCGAGTTGATGGAACTTGTCCGCGATGTGCCACTTGAAGTTAAGTACGACGAACTTGAAAATAGTGACATAAATAATTCTGAAATTAATGAGTTCCTCGACTCACTCGAACTTAATACTTTGAAGAAAAGACTTTCAGATGCCGTTGGTTTTGAAGTGAATGAAAAAGACAATAAAAAAATCACAAAAGATTCAGTGATTGATCTCAAATATGAAGTTTGTACTGACGAAAAAACTGCTCTTGAAAAAATTGAAGTACTTTCTAAAGCTAAGACCATCTCTATTGCAGAAGCAACAAATCATGAAGGAGATTTGACGGGTCTAGCTGCAGGTGTAGACAAGGACTGCTACTGGTTTCCTGTTGAGGTGATAAAAACCACGAAAGTGCTTAGTGGGCTAAACAAATTATTTTCTGCTAGGGGTCCCGGAGTAGCTGTACATGATGGAAAGAAAAGTTATCGTTTCCTATCAAAAGGCGGAATACTTCTTCAAAATATAAATCTAGATATAACTCTCGCACAGTACCTCCTTGATGGGTCCGATTCTTCGGAACCTCTTTCAGAAATTCTGTCGAAACATACTGCTATGCATTTTCCTGATGGAATCGAAAAAGAAGGGCAATTGAATTTTGATTCCGAAGAGGACCACTTGCATGAGTCGATAGTTCACGTAAAGGCAATCTCAAAACTGCATGAACCACTTAGTAAAGCTATGAAAGATGATGGATTGACTCAACTGAATCAAGATGTGGAGATACCGCTAGTGAGCGTTCTCGCAGAAATGGAAAGTAGAGGAATAGCTGTCGACGTAACAGAGTTGAAAAGATTACGTGACGAATTTACTGCTCAGTGTGAAAGTTTAAGGGCAGAAATTCATGATCTGGCCGGCGAAGAATTCAATGTCAATTCAACAAAACAGTTGAGGGAAATACTCTTTGAAAAGCTTTCCCTAACCCCAGGAAAGAAAACAAAAACAGGTTACTCCACTGATGCCGCCACACTAGAGAAACTGAAAGATTCACATCCGATTGTTGAAAAATTACTTTCTTACCGGGAAGTAGAAAAACTGAGATCAACGTATGGAGAGGGATTACTCTCTTGCGTTGATGAAGATAATAGAATACGGGCGACATTCCATCAGACCGTTACGAGAACCGGACGTTTGAGCTCTGACGCACCAAATTTACATAACATTCCAATAAGGACTGAGGCTGGTAAAGCATTTCGTAAAGCTTTTATTCCTGAAAATAAATATTCCTTACTTGTTGCTGATTACAATCAAATCGAACTACGTTGTATTGCTCATTTAGCCGACGAGAAAGAGCTAAAAGCGGCATTTAATGAAGGTCAAGATATTCATACTGCCGTTGCTTCACGAACTTGGGGTATCGAACCAGAGAAAATTGACTCAACAATGAGGAACCGTGCAAAAATGGTTTCTTACGGTCTTGCATATGGCATGGAGGCTTACGGCCTAGCTCAAAGATTAGACATTTCTGTTGAAGAGGCATCTGAAATTCTTAAAGCATTTTTTAGTGCATTTCCAGGTGTAAAAGATTACATGACTGAGTCAATTGAGAAAGCGAGAAAAAAAGGCTATACAGAAACTCTTCTGGGTCGACGTCGGAAAATCCCTGAATTATTGTCAAGTAATTTCAACATACGGCAAGCAGGTGAAAGGCAAGCGATGAATGCTCCGATACAAGGTCTAGCCGCTGACGTTTTTAAGATCGCGTTGGTTTCGATCGATCAAGAGATTCAAAAAAAGGGTTATGAGTCTGCCTTAGTTTTACAAGTCCATGATGAGGTAATTCTTGAAGTTGCTAATGGCGAGATGGAAGACATTAAGAAAATGGTTCAAGACAAAATGGAAAATGCTTATGAATTATCTGTTGAATTAAAAGTTGATATCGCAACGGGTAGTAGTTGGGCGGAAGCAAAAGGTTGAATTTGAATAAAAACGATGAACACTCGCACTGGTTTGAACCGATTGCTGGTCATTTAGGCGAGGCTTACTTACGTTATTCATTCACTTATGGGACTAAAAATGAAGTTGACTGTCTGTTGGAACTCCTTAAGATCAGCTCAGAGGACCGATTATTAGATGTGGGTTGTGGTCCAGGAAGACATTCACATCTTTTTGCTAAAAGAGGGATTGACGTAGTAGGGATAGACATTTCGGATGAATTCATTGAACTAGCAAATGCCGAAAAAAGTGGAGCCAAGTTTATTCGGCAGGATGTTAGAAAAATGGATTTCGAAGGGGAGTTTGATGCTGTTATATCAATGTGTCAAGGAGGTTTTGGTTTGTTATGCGACCCCGACTCTTCCCGCGAAAACCCGGATATAGACTTGAAGGCTCTTGAAAATATGGTTCGTGCGTTGAAACCCGGAGGAAAGCTAGCTCTGTCAGCTTTTTCGTCTTACTTTCAGGTCCAATACTTAAGCGACAACGATTATTTCGATGCATTAACCGGTGTGAACAAGGAAGAGATAGAAATCATGAACCCGGAAGGTAAGAAAAAAGGAGCGACTACATGGACTACATGCTTCACTCCGAGAGAGTTACGATTAATGTGCAAACAGGCTGGATTGTTAGTAAAAAATATCTGGTCGGTAACACCAATTGAATATAAATTATTGCCGTGCGATATAAAAAATCCTGAGTTTTTGCTCTTAGCAGAAAAAGCAACCTAATAATCGGTGATGATGTGATAGGTCCCCGATAGGCTTTATCCGTCTTGAAAAAGAAAGGGAAACTCCCTTACATATCCGCTAACAATGAGAACAACGTGTCCGATCCGATTTCCACAATTCCACTAATTGAATCCCAGCCAATGGGATCTTTCGACAACGAAGGTGAATATACACCTCGAGAAATAACCGCAAATGACCTAGGGTCACTTTCTTTAGAAGATGCCTACACGGCAACAATGGTTGATATAGAAAACGGCCAAATGGTAGAAGGAACTGTTGTACGAATAGATAAAGATGAAGTTTTATTAGATATTGGTTATAAGTCCGAAGGTGTTATACCCCAAAAAGAATTGTCCATTCGAAATAACCTTCACCCCAATGAAGTCGTGGAGATGGGTGAAAAAATTGAAGCATTAGTTCTCCAGCGCGAAGATGCCGAAGGCCGCTTACTTCTCTCAAGAAAGCGAGCTTTGTACGAAAAAGCTTGGGGTGACATAGAGGCAGTAAAAGAAGCTGACGGAATGGTTTCAGGAACAGTTATTGAGGTTGTCAAAGGCGGTCTTATTGTTGACATCGGGCTTAGAGGCTTCTTACCGGCTTCACTCGTAGATCTGAGAAGGGTTCGAGATCTTCAACCTCTAATTGGAACAACTGTTGATACAAAAATAATTGAACTTGATCGAAACAGAAATAACGTCGTTCTGTCTCGCAGAGCTTGGCTGGAAGAAAGTCAAAAAGATGAACGTGAAGATTTCCTCACGAATCTGAAATCAGGCGAGGTTAGGCCAGGTGTGGTATCTAGTGTCGTCAATTTCGGAGCTTTCGTTGACTTGGGTGGCATGGACGGTTTGATACACGTTTCAGAATTGTCTTGGAAACATGTTGACCATCCTGGTTCGGTAGTTTCAGTAGGCGACGAGATAGAAGTCCAAGTTCTTGATATAGATATGAGCCGAGAGAGAATCAGCCTTTCTTTAAAGGCAACTCAAAAAGACCCATGGCAGGAATTCGCTGACAGTCATCAGGTGGGAGAGTTGGTTTATGGCCGAGTTACAAAACTTATCCAATTCGGATCCTTCGTTCAGGTTGGAGAAGGAATTGAAGGTCTGGTTCATATTTCTGAAATGTCAGCACATCACGTAGAACTACCAGAACAGGTAGTTACCCCTGGTGAAGAATTATGGGTAAAAATTATTGATTTAGACCTTGAAAGAAGAAGGATAAGCCTCTCAATCAAGCAAGCAGCTGAGGGTGGAGTCGTAGCGGCAGAATATCAAGAGCACTTTGGCGAGCACAACTATGATGAAGAAGGAAACTACATAGGTATTGAATCTTCTGAAGGTCAAGAAGCATGGGCAGAGTATTACAACGAGCATGATCCAGCTGAACCAGCTGTCGCAGAAGAAGTAGAAGAGAAAGCCACTGATCAGGCAGGAGATGCTACTGAAGAATCAGAAATATCGGAAGATAATGAGTCTGGCGAAGTTGTTGAAGATGACATAAAAGCAGACGAAGTTGCTGTTTCTGAAGAAGGCTCTCAAGATGAACTCGAAGAAGAACAAACAGAGTCATAGGAATAGAATTATTTTAAGCTGGTCAAAAATTGCTTGAAATAGGATTAACAGGGGGAATCGGCTCAGGTAAATCTACTGCAGCTTCCGGTTTCGTTCGACGTGGCGCATTTCTAATCGATGCAGATCAAATTGTCAGGGATTTACAACAACCCGGTGAGAAAGTTTTTGAGGAAATGCTCTCACAATGGGGGACAGAAATTCTGACGCCTGATGGACAGTTGGACAGACAATTGGTAGCAAACATTGTTTTTTCCAATCCCGATGAACTGACAGTGCTAAACGGCATAGTTCACCCTGCGGTTCGAGATGAAATGACACGCAGACGTGAAGTTCATTTGGATACCGATAACACCGTAATTTTAGACATTCCATTGTTAGTTGAATCTGGATATCGAAACTTTGATGCAATCATAGTCGTGGACGTTGACACAGAAATTGCTGTTGAACGTTTGGTTAAATACCGCTCATTTGACGAAGATGATGCACGAAACAGAATTCAAAAACAAGCAACGCGCGAATCAAGAACTGAGATAGCTAACTATGTGATTGAGAACAATGACTCTTTGGAGGTCTTCGAAGAAGAAATTGATAAATGTTGGGAGTGGGTCGAATCAATTGAACGACCTGAAGTAGGTAGAGAACTCCCACCGCTGATTAGTAAAGAATAGATAAGACGTGCTTCAGCGTCTATAGAAGTATCATCTTTATGTGGAAACGAAGTTCAAGGTTCATGCACCTTTTCAGCCTGCAGGTGACCAGCCAAAGGCAATTGAAGAATTAGCAGATGGTCTTAATGGTGGAGAGAGGTTTCAAACACTTTTAGGAATTACTGGGAGTGGTAAAAGTGCCACTGTCGCGTGGACGATAGAGCAAGTCCAGAGACCGACTTTAGTGATCGCTCCTAATAAAGCTCTTGCGGCTCAATTAGCGAATGAATTTCGATCTTTTTTCCCAGAGAATAAAGTCGAATATTTCGTTTCATATTATGACTATTATCAACCTGAGGCTTACGTTCCGAGCTCTGACACTTTTATTGAAAAGGACTCGTCGGTAAATGATGAAATAGATAGATTGCGGCACTCGGCAACATCCGCTCTTTTGACGCGACGAGACACGATTGTAGTTGCTTCGGTTTCTTGTATCTACGGATTGGGTTCGCCCGCACAGTATGAGGGGCAACTGTTGGTTTTACGTACCGAAACTGAAATTAATCAACGTCAAGCATTAGGCCGTCTTATTGACATGCAGTATGAACGAAATGACATGGTTCTAAGTCGTGGAAAATTTCGTGTAAAAGGCGACACAATTGAAATTCATCCAGCTTATGAAGAGACAATATTTAAAGTTTCCCTATTCGGAGATGAAGTCGAAAAAATAACTGAAGTTGACCCAATCACTGGCGACCATATAAGGGAACTGGATGAGCTAATAATTTTTCCAGCAACTCATTACATGGCAGATACAACTGTTATGAATCGCGCTATCAAAGGGATAGAGATAGAACTACAAAAATCATTGAAAACATTTGAAAAAGAAAACAAACTTCTTGAAGCTCAACGTTTACGTATGAGAACCGAATACGACCTTGAAATGATGTCCGAGCTAGGTTTTTGCAGCGGAATTGAAAACTACAGTGCGCATATAGATGGCAGATCACCTGGTGAGAGACCGTTTACTTTGCTCGATTATTTTCCTGATGATTTTATGGTTGTTCTCGATGAATCTCATGTGGCTATCCCGCAACTTCATGGGCAACATGAAGGAGACAGGAGTCGAAAACTGACTCTTATCGAACATGGTTTTAGACTTCCGTCCGCTGCAGATAATCGTCCACTTAGATTCGATGAATTTATAAACAGGGTAGGGCAAGTGGTTTTAGTTTCAGCCACCCCCGGGAAATGGGAGAAAGAAAACAGTACGAGAATTGTTGAGCAGATAGTTCGCCCTACAGGATTAATTGACCCTGAAGTCTTAGTAAGACCTACCGAAGGGCAGATCGATGATCTGCAAGAAATGATTTCAACACGAGTCGAATCAGAACAACGGGTACTAGTGACGACGCTTACAAAGAAAATGGCAGAGGATCTAACAGAATACTTGTTGGAACAAGGAGTAAGGGTGCGTTATTTGCATTCAGATATTGACACGATTGAGAGAATCGAGATCCTCCGCGATTTACGTTTAGGTGAGTTCGATGTGCTCGTGGGCATAAACCTTCTAAGAGAGGGACTAGATTTACCTGAAGTTTCATTGGTTGCAATTCTCGATGCAGACAAGGAAGGGTTTTTACGAAGCGAAACCTCACTGATACAGACCATAGGGCGTGCAGCTCGTAACGTTGATGGGCAAGTAATTATGTATGCAGATAAAGTCACTGGTTCGATGAAAAGAGCTCTTGATGAAACAAAGCGTCGAAGAGAATTGCAGAGAAAGTACAACGAGGAAAATGGAATAGATCCGCAGACAATCAGAAAAGCAGTGAGTGACATTCTGGAGATGGTAAGGCCTGGAGCTGTTTCAAGTCGGCCAAAAAACAAGAAAAGGAACGCGGTAAAACTTGTAGAAGAATTATCAGACATGCCGCGTGAAGATCTAAAACGCCTAGTTCATACACTCGAGGAAGAAATGGGAGAAGCTGCTGAGGAGCTTCAATTTGAATATGCAGCACGGCTAAGAGATGAAATAAAGGAATTAAAACGGGAAATTCGCGACATGCCTGAAAAAGTTTAAGTAAAAATCAAATGTGAAGTGCCTTCCATATGTCTAGGATCGTTGAATGCCAGAAAGGTTAGTAGTTCAGGGAGCAAGGGAACATAATTTACAATCCGTTGACCTAGATCTTCCTCGAGAAAAGCTAATAGTTTTTACTGGTATATCGGGATCTGGAAAGTCCTCATTAGCTTTCGACACCATATATGCCGAAGGACAAAGACGTTATGTGGAATCCTTGTCTGCGTATGCTCGCCAGTTCTTAGGGCAGATGGATAAGCCTGACGTAGATTTTATTGAAGGGTTATCTCCTGCTATTTCCATAGATCAAAAAAGCTCTTCAAGAAATCCTCGATCGACAGTTGGAACTGTAACCGAAGTGTATGACTATTTAAGACTGCTTTTCGCTCGAATAGGCGTACCCCATGACCCTGAGACTGGAGAGAAACTAACGAGGCAAACACCCCAGCAGATTGTTGATCGAATAATGGGATTAGAAGATGGTACTAGATTTCAAGTATTAGCACCGGTGGTAAGAGGCAGAAAAGGCACCTACGAGACACTCCTAGATGATCTGGCCACACAGGGGTTTAGTCGCGTGCTTATCGATGGTGAAATCCATGAATTTGGCGAGTCAGCAGATTTAGCACGATATGAGCAACACACTATAAAAGTAGTGGTTGACCGTTTAGTTATGAAGAAAGGAATAGAGAGACGTTTAACAGAGTCTATGGAGACTGCATTATCTCTAAGCGAAGGGGTGGCAGAAATAGAGATAGTTGATCGAGACGATGCTGAAGACAATGAATTGATTGTATTCAGTCAACACTTATCTAGACCAAGCGATGGAAAATCCTTCGAAGATCTAGCCCCAAGAAATTTTTCCTTCAATAGTCCATACGGAGCGTGTACGCATTGCGATGGATTGGGAACTGTATACGAGGTCGATCCACACTTGGTGGTTCCAAATCCAGAGCTGACTCTTACAGAAGGTGCGATAGCGCCGTGGTCTGGCGGAAGGAGTCGTTATTTTAAAAGACTTATTGAAGCAGTTGCTGGACACGAAGGGATTGACCTAGAGACACCTTGGGAGAAATTGTCCAAAAAGCATCAAAAAATCTTAATGGATAAGGGTTTAAGCGAAAGAGTTAAAGTTAGGTACCATAACCGTTTTGGTAGAGCTCGGGTACATAATGCGAGATTTGAGGGAGCTATCCCTTATTTGAGGCGCAGACATCAAGAGGCTGAAAGCGATACTCAAAGAGAGCAGATTGAGGGCTACATGCGGCAAGTTGACTGTCATGAATGTGGCGGGGCTCGCTTAAACCCACTTTCGCTTGCTGTGACAATAGATAGTTATTCCCTAGATGATATTTGCCGTCTCTCAATCGATAATGCGTTTGAAGTTATTTCGAATTTACAACTCAACGATCGAGAGGAGATGATTGCTGAGCAGGTCGTGAAAGAGATAAATTCACGTTTGAGTTTTCTGCTTGATGTGGGTCTGGAATATTTGACACTCTCTCGCTCAGCAGCAACTTTAGCTGGAGGTGAGGCGCAACGAATAAGACTTGCTTCTCAAATAGGAAGCGGGTTGGTTGGGGTACTTTATGTTTTAGATGAACCCTCTATAGGTCTTCATCAAAGAGACAATCAACGCTTGATAGAAACTTTGTCACATCTAAGAGATATCGGAAATACTGTAATTGTTGTTGAGCATGACGAAGAAACTATTCGTGCTGCGGATCATGTTGTTGATATCGGGCCTGGGGCAGGCGAACATGGAGGGGATGTTGTTTATTCAGGAAATGTAAAAGGTCTTATCACCTGCAAGAAATCATTGACGGGACAATATTTATCGGGAAAGAAACTTTTACCGATTCCTAAAGAAAGACGCAAAACAAACGGTTCCTTCGTCAGTATTCTTGGAGCGCGTGAAAACAACTTGAAGAATATTGATATTGATTTCCCATTGGGTTGCTTTGTTGCAGTCACAGGGGTTTCAGGTTCGGGGAAGTCAACCCTTGTTAACGAAATACTTTTAAAAGGGTTAATGCAGTCAATATATAAATCTAAAACACCGCCAGGTTTACACAAAGCGATAACAGGAGTCGATCAAGTCGACAAGGTTATAAATATTGATCAAGCTCCAATAGGACGAACACCGCGATCAAATGCGGCTACTTATACAGGTGTTTTTGATCACATTCGCAAATTATTCGCAAAAACTGAAGAAGCGCGGCTTCGTGGCTACCAGCCTGGAAGGTTCAGCTTCAATGTTAAAGGAGGGCGTTGTGAAGCTTGTTCCGGAGATGGAACATTACGAATAGAAATGCACTTTCTTCCTGACGTCTACGTTCCATGTGAAGTTTGTCTAGGTAAAAGATACAACCGGGACACGCTCGAAATAATGTATCGCGGTAAAAACATCGCTGACGTTTTAGAGATGCCGTGCGAAGAAGCATTAACTTTTTTTGAAAAGCAACCGTCAATTACACGTCATATGCAAACTCTGGTAGATGTAGGACTCGGATATATCAGGCTTGGTCAATCAGCACCCACACTGTCGGGAGGCGAAGCACAGCGAGTGAAACTAGCAACTGAACTAGCTAAGAGACCGACTGGACACACTCTTTACCTGTTAGATGAACCCACTACAGGATTACATTTTGAAGATGTAAGAAAGCTTTTAAATGTATTAACACGGCTAGTAGATAATGGAAACACTGTAATAGTTATTGAACATAATTTAGATGTGGTAAAAACAGCTGACTGGATTATTGATTTGGGTCCTGAAGGAGGAGAAGGCGGAGGAGAAATCGTCGCAAGCGACACTCCGGAAAATATTACAAAATTGAAAACTAGTCATACTGGAAGATTTCTTAAACCTCTGCTGACTAGTTAGTTGAGTCAAGGTTAGAAAAGATTCGATAACGCCCTTATTCTTAAAGAGTGTTAAAACAGCCTGAACAAGGAACGATTCCTACCAAACCTGGTTCTTATCAATTTTTTGATAAGACAGGAAAGATTATCTATGTAGGAAAGGCAAAGAACCTTCGAAATCGAGTAAATAGTTATTTCGGGAGCAGCAAAACAATGGCTTCTCGAACACAGCGAATGATGCAAGAAGCAACGCATCTTGAATGGATCCAGGTCAGAAACGAACTTGAAGCATTGATGCTTGAATTTGCTTTGATTAAAGAACATAAGCCACGTTTCAATGTTGATCTCAAGGACAACAAAAGTTATCCGTATCTCTCGGTGACGCTAAACGAAAATTGGCCGCGACCAACCATTACACGGGGAAAACGAAAGAAAGGGGTTAGATATTTCGGTCCCTACGGAAATGTTAAAGCTATACGTGAGACTTTAGATCTGTTGGTTAAAAGCTTTCCCCTTCGAACATGTTCAAATTCAAAATTCAAAGAACATGAAAAGAACGGAAAGCCATGCTTGTTGTTTCATATAGACAAATGCTCAGCGCCATGCGTAGACAAAATTACGAAAAAGGAATACGACAGCTTAGTGTCTGACCTTTTAAGTTTTTTGGACGGAAACAGTAAGACGATAGTCGATAATTTACGTGAAGAAATGTCGATCGCATCAGACAAACAGGAGTATGAAAACGCAGCGCGCGTGCGTGACAAAATATTAAATATAGAAAGGGTTCTTGAACGACAACAAATGGTTCTTAACGAAACAGAAAATATAGATATTTTCGGATTTTCAGGTGACGCGATTGAAGCTGCTGTGCAAGTTTTTTACATTAGACACGGTCGTGTGGTGGGTCGCAAAGGATTTGTTGTAGATCGAATTGACGGGATCGAAAACTCTGAACTGCTTAAACACTTACTTGTGGAGCATTACAAGTCGAATCCACCGCGAGGAATTCCACGTCAAATATTGGCGGAGGTTATACCAGAAGATGTCAAGCTGATGGAGACTTGGCTATGCGGAGAGAGAAATTCCTCAGTAGAAATTCGTGTTCCGAAACGTGGAGAAAAAAAATCTCTTCTTGAAACAGTTGTTAACAATGCGTCTGAAGAATTTATACGCCACCGTCTTAAACGAGCAAAAGACCACAATGCGCGTTCAAAAGCCTTAAATGAACTGCAAGAAGCATTGGGAATGGAAAACGCCCCTTTAAGGATCGAATGCTATGACATGAGCCACCTTCAAGGAACTGATTATGTCGGATCTATGGTTGTGATGGAAGACGGCCTCTTGAAAAAGAGTGACTACAGGCGGTTCCGTATAAATAGTTTTGATGGCAACGATGATTACGCCGCTATGAAAGAAGTAATCACTCGACGTTTGAATGCTTACTTGAAAGAAAGCAAACAAACAGGTGAAGCTTCAAGTAAAAAGTTTGCTTACCCACCTCAGTTGCTATTAGTGGACGGCGGTAAAGGGCAACTTTCAGTAGCTCAGAGCGCCGTGCATGAATTAGGTTTGTCTGATCTTATTTTTGTAGCGTCACTCGCGAAACAGTTCGAAGAAGTCTTTGTTCCAGGTAAAAGCGACCCTGTAATAATTAAAAGGAATTCTGAAGCGTTGTATATGCTGCAACGACTCAGAGACGAATCTCATAGGTTTGCAGTCGAATATCATCGAAAGCTTAGAGGTAAGCGAATGATCGAATCTGTTCTAGATGGAATTCCAGGTTTAGGGGAAAAACGTAAAAATCGATTACTTGATGAATTTGGAACTTTAAAGCGACTTAGAGAAAGCAGCCTCAAGGAGCTTAATGAAATCAAATGGCTTCCCGAAAATGTAGCTAATGAAGTTGCAAAAAAACTCGACCTTGATCTCAACTAACTGTTATAGATGCCATAGAAAAAATGGCAGCGATGACACCAAAAACTTGGGTACGGGTCATTTTCTCTTTAATAAGAAAATGGGCTAAAACTACAGTGATAGCTGGATAAAGAGCGCTTAGAAGGGAAGTGATACTTAGAAGCCCTCTATTGACCGCTAGTAGAAAGCAGGCACTGGCACATGCATTGCTTAAACCTGACCCGACAATAAAAGGAAAAGCCTGCTTAGATGGCTTTACGCTGCCCTTAATGAAGCACAAAATTAACAAGAGGATAATTAGAGGAAAAACTCGACTTGCGACTGCACCCCAAGGTTCTGTATCGCTAGACGTATTCTCTATGACAATGTAGAAGCCACCGAAACCCAGTCCAGCTAATAGTCCATCCAATAAACCCACAATTGGCCCCTTAAACGTTTGAGGGGACACACCAGAGGCGAGAGCTATTGAAACAAGACCAACGACTATTCCTATTACCTGAAGTGCGGACAGGGAATCCCCATCTACAAGACCCCAGAGAACAGGAAATAGAGCTCCAGCAACACCAGACACTGGTATTACTGTTACGTATGCGGCCTTTTTCATCCCCGCATATAAAAATGCTGCACCAGACATTCCAAAAAGTCCAGCGAGGCCACCTATTAGGAAATCACGCAACGTAAAAGTATCAGCTATAGAAAGAGCCAATGGAACTACTACGAACAAGCCGATGAATATATCAAGGGAGAGAGTTGGTAGCAGCGAACCGCGCCTAGAAGCTTGACCAGCAAAGAAACCCCCAAAACCCCAGAAGATACTCGAAAGAAAAGCAAAGAAAATAGCCATCTTCGGAGCATAAAGCGAGTTCAGCAATTCCACTCAAAATATGAAACGATCAGATCATGGATGAAGATAAAAACCCGTGGGACACAAATTCTGAATGGTGGCAAAAATCTTTTACTAATGGAGAGAATGCCGAATATTCTCAACAACTTCTCCCTTTAATAGTGGAATTGACTGCTGGATTCGAAAAGGTTTTAGAAATTGGAACTGGTGAAGGTCAGATCATTCGCGCTTTGCATGAAGCATCAGTTAATGCAATAGGAATTGACAGTTCCTATAAGCAGATTAAACATGGAAAAAAGATTGACCCTAACTCTCTTTTGATTACTTCAAAAGCGGAATATTTGCCATTTCGCGATTCTTTTTTTGACGCTTCAATTGCTTGTTTAGTTATGGAACACATCGAAGAATTCGAAGACTCCATACGTGAAGTCTCACGTGTTGTAAAGGATGGTGGAAGATTTGTATTGGCGATGAATCATCCATTACTCCAATCTCCGGGCAGTTCATGGGTTGAAGACTGGAATACAGATCCACGGGAAAAATATTGGAGAGTCGGATCATATTTACGCGAGGAAAGAAGCGAAGAATATTTTCCCGATGGGATAATAATCCCGTTTACACACCGTCCTTTGAGTAGATACGTAAATGCGTTAAGTGATTCTGGTTTTCTAACAACACGAATGATTGAACCAGAACCATTTACCCCTGAAGGAAAAGATATGGAATGGGAAAACGAAAATTCCTTCATTCCGCGACTCCTTCTCCTTGTTTGCGAAAAGTCCTCTGGAAGTAAGTAGATGATGGCAGTAGTATCAATTTATGGCAGAGTTATTGGTAGTCGCAGGCTTATCGGGAGCAGGGCGCTCACATTTTGCAAGTAATCTCGAAGATCTTGGATGGTTTGTAATCGACCGACTTCCCGCAGAGATAATGGGCAGAGTTTCAGAACTGGCTAGTGTTACCGATACAAAGTGGAGCAGAGTTGCATTTATAGCTAAGGCAGATTCTTCTGAAGGGGAGACCTTGTCTGCAGTTAGTGAACTCCGCAACAATAAGGAAAAAGTTACTTTACTATTCTTGGATTGCTCCACTGAAACACTTGTGCGGCGTTATAAAGACAGCAGGCGTCCTCACCCACTTTCAAACATTTCGACAATAGAGGAAGCCATTGAAGCGGAACGGGTGATGATGTCTTCTACACGTGCAGAAGCTGACCTGATATTAGACACGTCCGATTTAAGTGTGCATGACCTACGCGAAACGGTAACTAGGTTGTATGGAACTGAAGGTGATAGCGGAATGCAAATATCTGTCTCATCATTCGGCTTTAAGTATGGGGTGCCGCGCGATGTGGATATACAACTTGATTGCCGGTTTTTGCCTAACCCTCATTGGGTAGAAGATCTCAGAGAAAAAAATGGTTTAAGTGCTGACGTTCAGGACTATGTATTAAGTCAAGAAAGCTCTAAACCGTTTTTAAAAGACTTATCTTCTTTGTTGAACTATCTCATTCCTGAATACGAAAACGAAGGAAAGTCATACTTGTCTATAGCTTTTGGTTGCACAGGCGGCAAACATCGGTCAGTTGCCATCGCAGAAGAGCTAGCACGCATCCTAAACAATGAAGAAATTGACATATCAATTTTTCACCGTGATCTAGACAGGTAAATGAAAGAAAACCACCACATTTGTGTTTAGTTGAGGTAGTAATAACTGACATGATCGAATATTCGAAGGAGAAATAAATGCCAATAAAGATCGGCATCAATGGTTTTGGACGAATTGGACGAAACTTCTATCGCGCAGTTGCAAAGCAAGGTGCCGATATGGAGATAGTTGCAGTTAATGACCTTGGTGATACTGGAACCATGGCTCACTTACTTAAATACGACTCTGTTCTTGGGAATCTTGAAAATCAAATAGATGCTACAGATGACGGCATCATGATTGATGGGAAACTTCTTCAAGTCCTCTCGGAACGAAACCCCCAAGATCTACCATGGGGGGATTTGGGTGTAGATGTAGTAATTGAATCAACTGGGATTTTCACTGATCGTGAAAAAGCTGCCATGCATTTAGAAGCAGGCGCTCCTTTGGTGATCGTTTCAGCTCCAGCTAACGGAGCTGATGCGACTTTCGTAGTAGGAGTTAATGATTCTGACTTCGATAAAGCAGAACACACAGTGATATCTAATGCAAGTTGCACGACAAACTGTTTTGTTCCAATGGTGCAAGTATTAGATGACGCATTCGGTGTTGAAAAAGGATTAATGACCACTGTTCATGCCTACACAGGAGATCAGTCTTTGGTTGATGGACCACACAGTGACCTTCGCAGAGCTAGAGCTTCAGCTATAAATATTATTCCAACTTCAACAGGTGCAGCGAGAGCTACTGGTTTGGTTCTTCAAGCTATGAATGGCAAATTAGACGGTATCTCTCTTCGTGTTCCCATTCCAGACGGCTCAATAACTGACTTCACTGCTTTGTTGAACGGTTCCCCCAGCGTTGATGAGATCAATTCTGCATTCAAAGACGCTGCCAGTTCAGGACCATTAGCTAATGTGCTTGACTACAGCGATCGTCCACTTGTGAGTTCTGACATTGTCGGTAATCCTGCTAGTTGCGTGTTTGATTCAGGTTTAACGATGACAATGGACAATCTCGTAAAGATAAGCGGTTGGTACGACAACGAGTGGGGGTATTCAAATAGGCTCGTAGATCTCGTCGCTATCACCACTTCTTGAATTAGCAGCTGAACGACTTGGATAATTATAAACTTCCGACTCTTGAAGATTTAGAACTTAAACTTGGAGGACTTGAATCTAAAAGAATTCTGGTCAGGTCAGATTTGAATGTCCCGATAACAGACGGTTTAGTTGACGACGATCTAAGAATAGAAGCGAGTTTAAGCACCTTAAGGTGGCTTGAGCATAGAAAAGCTTCTGTAACAGTATGCAGCCACTTGGGTAGACCTGAAGGTCAGCAGGATGACAAATACTCAATTCTGCCTGTAAAGGAAAGGCTATTAGAGGTACTGCCGAATTTAGAAGTATTAGAAAATCTTCGCTTTAATCCTGGAGAAAAATCTAATGACGCATCTTTTGTTCAATATTTGCTTTCAGGAGCTGGTGGGGATTCTTTCGATGGATACGTAAACGATGCTTTTGGAGCATCACACCGTGAACATGCATCCATTGTGGGTCCACCGAAGCAGCTTCCTTCCGCTGCAGGAATTTTACTACTTAGAGAAGTCGAAATAGTTCAAAAGATTTTGGAGCGACCTAAACGTCCTTTTTTATTGCTTTTAGGAGGGGCTAAAGTCAGCGACAAATTGGCACTAATCGAAAAGATGGCTGATTCTGTCGATGAGATGCTTATCGGGGGAGGGATGTGCTTTACTTTTCTGGCTGCCGCCGGAATGCCGGTGGGTGCTTCACTTGTTGAAAATGACATGGTCGAGACGTGTCGTCGATTGTTAGATTCTGAAATTTCTATAAAACTTCCTTTAGATTTCACGACTATGGATTCGAATGGTGAAATTGGCAATCCTGACGCACCGGCAGAAATTAGGCAGTGTGGTAATTCAATTCCGGATGGTTGGATGGGTTTAGATATTGGACCGGGTTCTGCCGTGGAGTTTTCAGATTCAATTCTTGAAGCAGGAACCGTTTTGTGGAATGGACCAATGGGAGTTTTTGAAGATTCACGATTTTCTGCTGGTACTGAAACAGTTGCGAGGGGAATGGCTGACACACGGGCTTTCACTTTTGTAGGTGGTGGAGATTCTGCGTATGCGATAAAGAAATTTGGATTTGCAGATTCAATTGATCATATTTCTACTGGTGGAGGAGCGACTTTAGAACTTATAGAAAAAGGTGACCTTCCTGGACTCAAGGCGCTACGCGAAGGGAAAATATAAAGTTAAGGTATCTGTTGTGAGAAAACCTTTAATCAGTGGCAACTGGAAAATGCATCACAATCATTTTGAAGCAATACAAACAATTCAACGTCTAGCTTATGCTTTATCTTCATCTGACTACGAGAGCGTAGATGTGTCTGTACACGCACCATTTACAGACCTCCGTTCTTTACAAACTGTCATAGAGGTTGATCAAATTCCGATTAATTTGGGTGCTCAACACAGTCATTGGGAAGAAAAAGGAGCTTTCACTGGTGAGGTTTCTCCGGAAATGCTTGCGAAATTAAATGTTTCCTTTGTGATCGTTGGGCATTCGGAAAGACGACATATTTTTGGAGAGTCCGACGAAGATGTCAACAAGAAAGTACGCGCTGTCATTGCGAAAGAAATGACGCCCATCCTTTGCGTGGGGGAAACCAGCGAAGAACGAGAAAGTGGAAGAACATTAGAAATAGTTGAAAGACAGCTTAAAGAAGGACTTAAAGAAGTAAAAGCCTCTGAAGTTGCTTCTATGGTTATTGCATATGAACCGGTCTGGGCAATAGGAACGGGAAAAAACGCCACTCCTGAAGATGCGCAAGAGGTTTGCAAAGGAATTCGAATAAAAGTTGCGGATCTTTACAAGACAGCTAGCGACGATGTTCGTATTCAATATGGAGGATCAGTTAAAGGGGTTAATGCCCCTGATCTAATGAAACAGGCTGATATCGACGGTTTGTTGGTGGGTGGAGCTTCTTTGGATCCGGATGAATTTTCTCGAATAATTAAATATCGCCTACTGGATTAGTGATTTGCTATCAACAAAATTGATATCCTATAAATCTGATGTTTGTATTAATAGCTATATTGCAGGTAATTTCTGGACTTGGCTTGATTTTCCTTGTCCTTCTTCATAGTGGAAAAGGTGGCGGCCTTTCAGACATGTTCGGCGGGGGAGTAGGTTCTCAAACAGCTGGCTCTACAGTAGTTGAGCAAAATCTGGATCGTATAACGGTTGTTGCAGCGCTTATTTTTACTTTTACAACAATCAGTCTCGGTCTTTTGTACTAACCAAACTTTGTCGGAGTGGCGGAATTGGCAGACGCGCAAGGTTAAGGACCTTGTGCCCGATTAGGGCGTGGG
>PABN01000023.1 GCA_002699555.1 Dehalococcoidia bacterium | reverse complement strand
TGTGTTGTTACTACAGGTTTTGTAAAGGCTTGCTGTAGTCCTGATTTAACTACTTGTGAACCTAGTTTTACACTACCTGCACCACCTAAATATGGAGCAACATCTTCAACAACTCCCATTGTTCCACTAATTGCTCGAGGTATATCACCACGACTAAAACCTTTAGCATTTAAATATCTGCGGTCACCGCCTGTCGTTACTACCATTGGATTTCCGTATCTATCTTGCTTAACTTGTGCATTTTTATATTTTTCAAAAATAGGTATATTTAAACCACTTGTATCTTGTCCTAATCTATTTATAAATTCTTGTGCTTCTCTAGGGTCTGTAGGCATATTTACAGCCCTTTCGACCTCTGGATAATCCTCTGTAAATCTCGGGTTTACATACCGACTTATAAAATTGCGATTATCTCGTAAAACACCATCACGAAAACCTTGCTCCATAACAGAACGTGCGTTAGGACCTAACGTATGCACTTGATTTTGGTCTATCTTATTTTGTAAATAAGTAATTTCTTGTTCTAGTAAAGGGTCCATTATTAATCTACTAACCTTGATGTTGGTGGCTTATCTACTGGTAATTGAAATCGTTCATTAACTGCTCGAGTACTATTTTCATTTAACGTTTCAAATTGTCTTAAATTAGCATCTATCTCATTTCTTTCGTCTAATGTCATGACATCTCTTTTTACTAATTCATCAAAATAGTTATTATAAGCTGTAACTATATCTTCTACCGCTGCCTTAGCTCTTGCGTCACTTTGATTTGTACGTAAATCTGCTTGTGCTCTAGCAATTAAGTTAATATCAGATTCACTAAGCACTCCACTCATCATGTCTAAATTTTCAGAAGTGAGTATATCTGCAAGTGTTTCAAAATCTGCTTTTGCGTCAATATAATCAGGAGAAAAACCTAAACGACTTTTTTCTGCGAATGATAACAATCCGAATCCCTCCTTTCCTTGTATTGGGCCAGTTACCTGATGTGCTCTAGGATTCGCTAAAAAGTTTGCCGCAGCTGAATAAGCGCGTATTGCTCTATTTTTATTTTTACGCGCTGTATCATTTTCTGCTCTAACACTATCCACCCTTTGTTGTTCTGTACGATTATATTCTATTACTGTTTTTTGATGTTCTCGCTGCCTGTCACGAAATTGATTATAAGGCTCATTTGGATATTGCGGGTCTAATACAATCCCTACCTCTTCTGGTGGAACAAATCTTTCTAAATCTATTCTTTCTGTTGTTTGTGGTTCTATTGGTGCTTGTATAGTGTCTATAGGCATACCATCAGGGCTAAACTGCATTGTATTTGCTGAATCTTGTGCCGTTTGTTGTGGCGGTTGTACACTCGTTGTAGGCATCTCAGTCGTACTCATTGATGGGTCTAATGCTTCCCCATCAAGAAACCTTGTTACACCAAATTGGTCTTGATATGTAATAGGTTCTTTATATTGTATTTGTGCTATAGCGGCATCCCTAGCTGCCATAGCCTCTGCTGTGCCAACACGACCAAAAACACCGCTTTGATAATCCTGATATATTTTACCTTCTGCAGAGCCTGCTGTTACTGGTGCTCTATATGGTTCGTTATCTAAATAATTTATTGTTCCATTTGCCATTACTTGCCCCATTCTGCCATCTGGCAAGGTAACAACATTTTCCATAAATTCTTCTGTCTGATATCCAGCACCTTTAGCTTGGCGTAGAAAATTATCTATCTCTGCATCAGCTCCACTTATATCGCCTTGTAATATTCTATCTCTTATCCTAAAAGTATCAGAATCGTCTTGTCCTCTTTGTCTTAATAGAGAAATTCTGTCATTTAATATATCAACCGATTCTTTCACACCTTCTTGATTATAGGCTTGAACAGTAGAACCTATGGGATTGTCATACATACCTTCTCTATAAGGTGTATCTCGTTTATCCCTTAACAATCTTTTTATTTCTTGCGCATCCGAAATGCTAGCTTGCATTAACTCATCTTGCTCTCTTTGCCGTTTTCGCTCTAAATTAGCTAGAAATTCTTGACCCTGTCCTTGATAGCCAGCACCAAACCCTTGTAGTGCTGTACCTACACGGCTTAAAAGGCTAGGTTTTTCTACACCCTGATATAATGAGCCTTTAAATCTATCGTCTAGTGCCATTATTAACTCCTATTGAATATGCAACTTTGCATAATCGACTTTCAAATAACCGTTTTCTGTACTAACTGCTTCTGGTCTAATTTCTTGCACTTCTTGTGCAATTACCCCTATGGTTGGATATTTATCAGCACCTAACTCAATGCCTTTTTTATTCCAATCCCACGAGTAAATATTGAATCCATTATCTACACCAATTTTAGTAATATTTTCTTTTAATCTTATATCACTCATTGCATTTAAAGCACCTACTGCCGTGCCTACACCACCTGCTGCATCTCCTATTGCCTGTAGATATCCTTGTCCTCTTTGCGGTACGCCACCAATTAATGCAGCGGCATTAGCACCCATATTTTGTGCTGCGTTTACTCTATTCGCTGCTGCTGCGTTAATTTGATTAGCTGCAGTAGCACCTGCATTTGCCATAATTCCTTGTAAATTACTGCCAATATCACCGTACAGTTGTGATATTCCTGTACCTTGTTGTTGCTGTAATCTAGCTAAAGCCGCACTGGTATCTTGTGCTGCTCGCGCAATATCTCGGCCAGTTGTCATTCTATCAGCGCCCATTTGTTGACCAGTACGGAATATGTAATTAGCCGCATTGTCAGCCCCTCTCGAGGCTAAATCGGCTTGTCTTATAGCTCTCTGCCCATAGATGTCTGCCATGCTCTCAGCGCCTCTAGTGCCTAATGTAGCCGCTTGTTGAGAAGCATCCATTCCAGTACCAGAAAGTGCCTGTAAATTACCGATTTGGTTTTGTAAATCTTGACTAGCCAAACCTTGACTAAATTTTGCCAATTCTCTTTGTACATTACCGCCACCTAATCCACCGATAGCTGCCGCATTTCTAGCGACAGCTCTTTCACCTCTATCTTGTAAAAATTGCATTTGCGGTGAGGCTTGATAAGCAGCATCAAAGGCTTCTTTTCCTAATGCTCCACTTAACGCTAGCTGTTTTTGTAATGCAGATTCACCACCAACTCTGTAAGGGTCAAACATTCCCTGATTTTGAAAGTATTGCTTTCCAATAACACTAGCAGCATCTGTAGCACCTAAACCTATTAAATTGCTGCCTACATTAGTGCCTCGCTGTGTAGCTTGTAGTGCATTACTTAAACCTGATGCTTGTATATTTTCTGAACCTGCTAAACCAGATGCCATCCCTGTAGAGTTAAATTTACCTGCCTGATTAGCCATATCACCAACATCAAGGCTTGTTGCTTGTGGGTTATTAGCATTAATCGTTTTTAAATTTGCTTCTATTTCAGCAGCTGGTACACCGTATATATCGGATGCTTGTTGTGTTGTTAATTGACCAGAATTAATAGCATTTGCGACTTGCATAGTATCGTTTACACTATATGTGCCTGACGCACTTTTATCAGGTAGCCCACCGCCAGCCCCAACTGTAGCGCCATCGCTACCGCCACTACCTGCGTTATTTACAGTACCGCCTGCTGCATTATTTACTGCACCACCTGCTGCATTTGTAACAGTTGTGCTAGCTGCATTATTGTTAGTTAATGCGGCTAAATTATTTTGTATTTGTGCTTCAGGTACATTGAAAAAATTTGCTGCATCTGCAGTGCTTAATTTGCCATCTTGTAATAACTTAGTAACTTGATTTATTTCATCTTGTGTATAGTCACCATCTGCTTGTGGCAAACTTAATGTACTGGCTAGATTAGCGTTTTTTACATTTCTATTAACTTCATCTAATGAAACGCCATAATTATCAGCAACTTGTTGCGGTGTAACCAGACCTGTATTAATTGCGTTAACAACTGTATTAACGTCTTGTGCCGTGTAATTATCTATAGAAGGTAAAGCATTTATATTTATTTGAGCTAAATTTGCCCTTACTTCATCTGCTGTAACACCATATTGTTGCGCTACTTGCTCTGGTGTAGTTTGTCCTGTGTTTAAAGCATTAACTACGCTATCTATTTGTGCTTGTGTATATTGTGGTGTGCTTGGTGGTTGTACTGTTGTTGGGGCTGCGCCTTGTGCTGCAAATGCATCCATACCAGCCTGTGCCGCTTCTGCTGCACCACTATTTAAATCATTACCAAAATTATCTCTAGGTATACCACCTAATTGTTGTGGTATTTGATTAGCGATACCTAATTGCTGTGCAGCTTGCGCAGCTGTACCTGCAGGCATATTAAACAACTGCTCTAGTTGTGCAGATGACATATTATTAGCGGCTGCTTGCTGAAATACCTGTCTTTGCAAATCAGCAGGTATAGTTTGCCCTTGTAATGCTAATAGCTGTGCTTGCTGTATTGGGTCCATTAATATCTCCTTTTTTCCTCGTTACGTCTGCGTAACATTTCAGTCGTATAATGGTCATCTAAAAATGGATTAATTGGGTCTACTGCTTGTATAGCATTTAAATAATTAGGGTTTGTAATTGAGCTTGGTAACTGTTGCTGTGCAAAACTTGTGTCGTACGTCATCTGTGTAGGTACTATTGGTTTATCAAATGGTTGTCCTCTAAGAGCTGCAACAGCTGCATTTCCACCATCTATAATGGTTTGTTGCGCATTTATATTACCTTCATTAAAGGTTCGGAATTCTTCTGGTGTTGTTTGTGCACCAATCTCTAAGGCTCTATTAACTCCTGCTGTAGTTGCAGCCGTCTCACTAGGTAATGCGTCGGCTATATCTTGACGCGCTCGTTTTCCCTCAAATTGCTGCGTTCGCAAACCTTGCTGTGTTTGTCGCATTGCACCTTTTTGTGCACTGTCGTCGTAAAAAAATCCGCTCATAATATTGCCTCAATCTGTGGTTTCGTTATACCTAATATCCATTGGTCGTGTAATTGACCATATTTTCTATAAGACTGTTTTAATTTGCCTTCCACTTGTAAACCATTTTGCAAAGCAAATAATTTTACATTTTTATATATAACAGGTGTTTCGGCTATTAGTTTTTCAAAATCTATATTTTCAACTAAATAACAATAAAACTCTTTTGCAGCTCTGTAAGCCTTACGACCTCTATATTGCTTTGGTATTGCTGGATGTACGCAATAGGTTACGCCATTTCTTCTTTCTAATATCCAAAGCCCTTCAAAATCTTCCATTTTTTGTACTAAATAACCTAACCGGAAATTAGGTTCAAACTCCTCGTATTTGTGTCCATCTTCTGCTATTTCTTCAAATATTTCTGGCGTTACAAATGCTTTTATAACTTCTACATTTTGTGTTTCATAAATCATACAGACCAGCCTATAGTTGCATTTATATACGTCATAGTAACTTGTGCAAAATCTTTATCAAAAATCAAATCACTAGCTGCAGATGCTATATTGCTACCGTTTCTATCTACCGTAAATGTATTAGTTGAACAAGAACCTGTACCATCTTTAACAATTACATAATCACCACTTGATGGGCTTGCTGGTAATGTAATAGTAATAGAGCCAGCAGTAACAATAATAAATTCTGTATTAGATGCTGTTAAACTCAATGCTGTTAATTTAGGTGCAGATTGTCCAGTTTGTACCCATCCTTTTTTTCTATCGCCACCTATTTCCGCTATCATTTTTCTATATTGGATAGCGCCAGCTCCTGCTGATGTATCTAAATACAAGCTAAATTGCCTAGCCTCTACCACGCCTTCTGGTGTGCCGCTACCAGTAACCGGTATAGATAATGCTGCCTCTTGTGTAAATTGCCGAAACGGTGATGCCATTGTGCCATCTTCATCTACGACGGGCTGCGCTACATTTAACTGATAACTCATTGTGTACCGCCAATTATATTAGCTGTTAGTTGTATTAAAATTGGCTTTACAGGGTCCGTAAGTGTAAATCTGAACATTTCAAACCTGCTTGCTCTGCCATTTCTTCGCCATATTGCTCTTGCATTACGTTCACCGATTTTTCCTAGTGTTCTATAACGCATTTGGCTCCAAGTCATGCCATCTTCGCTACGCTCCATACCTATCAATGGCTCTGGCTCGTTTTGTAGACCTACACCTGATTCTGTTGTTAATTCTAAATACGGCACGTAAAAACTTTGCATATTGTTGTGAAAAGGCTGTGTTACTAATCGCCTTTGTATTGTATTGCCATATTCTGTATAAACATTTGGGTCTAATTTACCTATTTTTCCATCTTCTATGTCACCGCAAAATACTTGGTTGTAAGCCTGTACCATTGAGTTAACACGATACGCCCCTACAACACCTGCGATTGTTGATTTTCTTTCATGCCATCTTTGCGTAATCGTATCGTAAACCAAAGTTGAGGAAGGTAATGCAAATCCGACAAAATAAGCCCCTTTTTGCGCATACGACCATGAATAAATAGCTTGTACTTGTGTTTCAGTTAAATCATGCAATAGATTATCTATAGCTGTCGTACTTACTTTAGTTAATTGATTACCATTTAAAGCCCATATTGCTGGTGATTCATTTTCACCAGACCCTATAAATATAAATGTATCGCCTATCTGTTTTACACTAAACGGTGCTGCTATACCCTTACTAAAAAACAAACCAGTACGCTGGAATGGAAAATCAGCGCCACCAATATTCTGAAACGCCTCTATTGTTTGACTACCAGCTATAAATAATTGATTTTTAAATACTACTGGTGCAACTATTTCATCAGGGTCAGACTCAGCTGTACCAAAATCAAGCGCGTTATAATTTAATCCGTCATTTAACGAGCTAACTATGAATTTTTTAGTATCTGTTGTTAAACAAAAATACCCATCTATAAAAACTACCTGCTGTGGGTTACCGTTCGCAGTAAAATCGCTATCCGTTATTTGTGCAAACGTATCTGTAACATGATTATAAATATATCCATTACCGCTAGGCACTAAAACCATTAGCTGTGTGCCATTATCTGCCATAGAAACTCTGCTAGTACCTGCAATAGTCCCTAAGTTTGTAGTCGAATATGTGCCTGACGATTCTGTTAATTTGTAAAGGTTAGTACCGTTAACAAAGTACGGTATACCGTTCATTTCGTGTGCGCCACGATTTAGCTGTGTATCTAGGGGTGTCGCTGTAGTTGCTACTTGACTTAAACCTGCTGTACCTATCAATGTTTCTTGGTTGAGTGCAGGTACTTGCACAATATTAGGATAGAAATTAGTACACTCTTGCGCAGAGATAGGTAGCGAATCACTAACATAAAAACCATTTGCTATAGGTAGCTGAGTTATTGCCACATTGCACCTTAACTAGATTTAAAAACAGCGTTTGTAACTACTAAATCATCCGTAGTTGTATCGTTCGCTACAAATATCTCAAAATAATCATTAGTTGCAGCTGTATGTGTCCATGTTAAAGCGACATTTTTATCTGTATTATCTAAAACAACTGTAACTCTTGATGCGTCTATTTTTGTACCGTTTCGCGCTAAATAAACTGAAACTGTCTGTCCTGATGCTGATGCTGTTTTTATTGACACCGTTGCATCAAAATTTATATCTATATTCGTACCACCTGTATACGTAAGTCTACCAGCAGTAGAAGGTGTGACTGTTGATGTTTTTTCTGCTGTCCACGTACCTGCTACTAAAACTGCTGTACCAGCGCCTGCAATAGTAGTGGCGGTCGAATTACCTTGTAGGCTTGCTATACCACCAATTAATGTTTCGGCGGTTTTAGCAATAGTTATGTAATTGCTGGTTGTAGTTAATGTAATACCACTTCCAGCGACTAAGGATGCAAATGTTGGCTGTGTTGCTGTTGTATTTTTAAATATAGCGTGGCCTGTACCGTCTGCTAAAAAGTTATGTTTAATTTCACAACCTTCTGACGCCGACACACTAGATGTAATACCTGAGCCATTTTCTATATTTCTTATGCGGTTAACAGTCCCTGATACATTGAGTATAGGAGTACCACTAGCTGCACCTAATGTCGTAATTGTGCCTGTAACACCTAATCCAGAAACAAAATTGGCATACGATATTTTGTAATTAGTGTTTGCAACAAAAAAATCTAAAAAAGCACCATCAGTAACAGTTGTTTTTGCGATAAACGCACTTTTTTTACGACCATTAGAATTATCGACCATATTTTATTACTCTATGTTGTACCTGTTTCTAGGGCTATAGAGCCTGTGGTTTCAGCGAGTATTGTTGCCTCACTATCAGGGTAAAAATGACCTGAAACACCACTAACTCTGTTGTTACTTTCGTTTCCACTTCCAATAGGTAAGGTCGATGGCATTTTACTATTACCCATTGTTTGTCCTATTAAGCGCATAGTTTGCAGACCTTCCTTTGCTGCTTTTGCTAATGCATCAGTAACTACACCACCATAATCAGGTGCTACTTCAATAGCCATGTTAGCTATAACACCGCGTAATGCACCTGCTGGTATAGTTACTTCGTCACCTAAATCGTTAACTTCAGTAAAGCCTAATTGAATTCCTTGAGCATTTAACTCATTCATATAATTATTTAATGCAAACATAAAATCCGCGTATTCATCAGGCTCTAATTGTGCCTCACTCGCCTGCACTAATATTCGTTGTAATGATGCTTTACCTACTTGTGCAACTGTAGCCATTTATTTTGCCTTTTTTGCTGCTGCTTTTTTCTTCGCTGCTTTTTTCTTTGCTGTGCCTTTCGCTTTCCAACCTAACTCTTTTGCAAACGCTTCTGATTGCTCACTAACTTCTATTTCTGTGCCATCCGGCTTAATAAATATTTTCATAGTAACCTCGAAAAAGAATGGGGGCTTTCGCCCCCAATTCTATTAGACACCAAAGCCTTGACCCGCAAAGAACGGATTGAATGTCGCATACGCTGGCAACAAGTCAAAACGAATCTTCTGAGTATTTGCATCACCGTCAGAATACTTACTAACTCGTATGGACATACCATCAGAGGTAGTAGCAATCGTATCAGTGCTATATAGCTTAGGTAGCTTGACAGTACCAAGACCAAAGGCTTGCTTATGATAAAACAAGTTTGGTTGATAAAGAGTAGAACCAGAACCTAATAGAGTTACAACATCACCAGACTGCAAAGCAGTATCAGTAGTGTTGTATTGTCCATTAGTTTCATTAATACCAGCACCTGCTATTGTTAGGTTACCTGCACCCGAGCCGTCTAAAGTGACGTCCTCAGTAACAGTACCTGAAAACAATATGTTAGAGGCTGTGCCGTCTAGGATAGCTCCACGACTTGACAGATTAAGTCTGTTACGCCCTGTAACCTGTATGATTTCACCAGCTTTAACTGTAGCTGACGCTGTAAATGCCGTTACTGGCAATACTTGCGTCATAGTATCTTTAGCTGTGACATAGGTTACATCAGGCGCACCACTCAATGTGCCAGCCCTGTCTGTTGCTGTACCAGAGGTATAATCAGCTAGACCATTAGAGGTAAGTGCAGACAATCCAGAAAAATTGCTAGATATTTGCGCCTTTTCCCATGCAGTTCTAACAAGACCGTCTGATGCATTTAGACCATTTTGTGCACTAGCCAAACCAGCAGTAGTAAATGGGTTCATTACATAATAACGGTCACCATCTGTAGGTACACCTATAGAGTCCATTAATGCACCAGCACCTGCAACATCTGACCAAGCATCAACTACAGTACCAACTGTGCCATAATGCAAGTTACAGTTTTTAATCATGTAACTGCCAAGGTCAGTCTCTAGGTCTGTGACGATACGTCTAGCCATTGGTGCAAGTATCTGCTCTAACTGGTCTAGTTCTAATGCTTCTTCAACATTTCCCCATGACGTAGCTACAGTAAAATAGTTCTGTACCGTACCAGTAGCCTTACCAGAAATAATATCTGACTTCGTAGAAGCCGAAATATCACCGCCTGCGGTTCGGATACTGTTGTAATCGTGAGGTCGCTTGAAATCTACATTAGACCCACTAGCGGGTGTGAATTTGCCACTAAGCAGTTGTGTGTCTACGGTTTTAGTTAGAACGCGATTGCTTTCAAACGCATCTAAAAATACCCTAGCCACCTTCCGAGTGACGTTTGAGGATAAATTATTAGCCATGCTAAATCACCTTTATTCAAAAGTAGCACCTTGTGGCCCTCCTTGTTTCTTCTGCTTACCACTAACAGCAGGTTTCTCAATAGGGTCTGGTGCTTGATTAATATTGGATTTAGCCAAGCTCTGCAATTTTGCCCTTATTTCTGTGTGCATATAAATAATTGCATCCGCTATACTTTGATTTTGCTTTTGTAGAACATTATCAAGCTCTAACGGATTTTGCCCTAAATATTGCGATATTAGAGGCCCATTATCGGCATCTAATAAATAACCAGCGACCTCATTATGAAGCCCTGCATTATATAGGGTCTGGCCTGCCTGTTGCAGTTCTGGTAGAGCTACACCTAACTCTGCAGCTCTGTTTTCATACACTTTTCGCTTTGCTTCCGCTTCTTGCTGTGCTTCTGCAATGCGGTCGGCTCGTTGTTTCGCAGCAGCCTCTTCCTGTGCTTCTGCAGCCTTTTTTTGTAGCGCAGACTCCACTATTGCTTTGTCTCTTTGTGCTACCTTTTCCTTATAATCTGCGTCTGTCATACTAAACGCATCAGGCATAGGTGGCACTTCTACATCAACAGGCTTATTTAGCTGAGCCTCTACATCCTGTAGCCTTTGACGTAAAGTTTGGTTATCACGCTCTACTTCTCGTAACTTTCCAACCTTCTTGCCAATTTGTTTATCAAGGACTCGTTGCTGTGCCTCGCTAAATACTACTTTTTCTTCATTCGGTGATGAATCCGACTCGTCATTTTCTTGACTATCTACTTCTGTAGTTTCGTCAATATTTTGACTTTGTTCAGTCTCATTATCTTCAAGCGTTATTTCAGCCTCATCGACATCTGAATCTGTTTGCATCTGTGCGCCTCGTTATGAGTAATTCCTAGATTTCGGTCTAGTACCTAATTGCGGAATATACCACAAATTCTTTTATTTATAAGGTTTTTTGATTTTTTTCTTACGCATCTGTCATTCTCCTTATAGCTGATTGTCCTACATCTACCATTTTATTTAATGCTGATTTACCAGTAGGCTTATCAACCATGTTGTCAGATACTTCTGTAATAGCAATTAATGCATCTGGTACAGGATTTGTAATTTGCTCAAATTTTTCATAATTTTCCATTTCCTTATGTTCATTATCTAATTCTTTATTAATGTTATCCAGCTGTTGTCCTAACTGTTTTCCTGCACTTTCGTTAAGTTTAGCACCGACTTCTTGTGCGTCTGTTTGCACTTTAAATCTATCCGTTTGTGCTCTAAATACATCTACCGCATTTGCTGCTTGGTCCTTCAATGCTTGATTATTAGTTTTTTCTGCTTCTATTTGCAGTTTAAACATAGCGTTTTGTGCTTGCGTTACATCTGTTTGTGCTTTCATCAATTCCGCATCGGCTTTTGTCATTTCCGCCTGTGCCAGTAATAATGCAGGGTCTGGCGGTGGTTCTTGCATTGCCGCCTGTTGCATCATTGTCATTTCTTCATTGGTTAACTGATTTTGTGGTATTAATCCAGCGTTAACCATTTGCTGACGTTTTCTGTCTGATATTTGTTTAGCGCCAGCCGTTTCAATATTGTCTAAAAGAATATCGCCAGCTAAATCAATTATTGAAGGGTCTATTTGCGCTAGTGCTGTTATAGCCTCTCGAGTTTCTGTTTGTCTGTTTTGAAAGCTAGGGCCTGCGTTAACCTGTATATCGTAAGAACCTCTCGATAAATCATTTAACCGCATAGGCTGATTAGTTTCAGTATCAATAATAATTTCGCCATTAATATCTGCATAATCATAGGTTTTATCTTCTTTCAAAATTCTAACAGTGCGCCTTGTGTCATATATCTTGGGTATGGCTTTAATCAATATGCGCCCTGTAGCTGCTATAGCGTATTTTAAGGCTGAAAAATATTTGACTGTAGAGTTATCGCCCTTGTTTTGTAATGTCTCTATAGCAACGCCTGACTGCGCCCTAGGGTTATCCCCCATATTTGCTGCAAACATACCAGATGTATAACTCATCATTGTTCGCATACTTTCACTTATTTGAGTTAATCCAGCATTAATCTGTGCACCACCTTGCTGTGTAGGTACTGGTGCTTCTGGGTCTGCGTTATAAAACTGTACAGGGTGATTATTAGTATTTAAGGTTTGTAATGTATCTTCATGACCAGCTGCTTGTGTTGGAGTCATAAAGTATTTTGCTCTTGGCGCTAGCGCACCCTCCTCTATCTGCCTTGAAATGCTGTAATTTAATACACGTTGCGTATCGAATAACTTTTCTACGACACCCCAATAGATAGGCTTGTCCTCGTAAACCTTGTAATTTCCGTAAATCGGTACAATCGGTATGCTGCTAAAAACGGTCTCTCGTTTTTCTTCTAACCAATCTTTGTTATCGAAAAAGCGACTACATACATAGGATTCTTGGCGTGTTCTGCGTTTTTCCTCAGTAACACCCATAGCCTCCATTTCTTCTTTTAAAGGCTCATATTCTTCCGCTACATGCACTTGTCCGTTACTTAATAAAACTAATTCCCTAGGCCGTTCCTCAACATAAAGTAATTCACCTACAACTATTGTTTCTGCTTTATCGTAATACGCATCACCGTCACGACCCTCACTAACACCTTCCTCACTGCCTTCTTTCCATCGTGATTTATATTCTTCTCTGCTTATTGGATGCAATACGAAACAGCACTTGGCGTCTGATTTATCTTGCTCTTGTGCACTAGGGTCAAACCAAACCCTGTCTACAAAGTTGTGTATTTTTTCTATTGCTAAATCTTGGTCAAATGTGTCGTCGCTAGCGTATTTTTGTACTACACGCCATCCGTCAATACCACTAATAACCATACCTCTAGCCGATTGGCTATAAATGTGCTTACTATTACTCATTACCTCGATATTTCTTATAATACCGTCATAAGTAGCTGCAATAGCTGTAGTACCGTCACCGCCTGCTGGATTTACCTGTATATCAAAATCTGCTTGTTCTATTTCTGATACTACTTGGTCGACAATAGGGTTACACATATCAAATGTATATCTAGGCTTATCGCCATTTGCATTTGCGTTTAATCTTTCTGGCTCCCATTGTCCATCCCTTTTATCTACGAATAAGTGCGCTTCCCTAGCTTGTTCTCGTAAATCTTTTTCCGCTTCTTGTGCATCACTTAATTTATCCAACACTTTTTTATGGTCAGAATAGATGCCAGTATATTTATACCCTTTCATGCGTTACTCCAACCTGAATAGTTAAGTTTTACTGATTGACGTTTAACAAGGTTAGGTCTGTACATAGCCATCATTAAAGAATCGCCCATATTTGGCGAAGGTAATTCGTAAGGCTTTCTTGCCATATCTATTTTAGACATGATTTGTATTTTGCCCATGTTATTACGTTTTAATGGAATTCTACACACTTCTGCACGTAATTGGTCTATATTTTCTATTTTACTTGATAAAGAAATTAACTCATCAGGGTCTATATATTCACCTTTTATTGCTCGATTAGTTGCTTCAAACCTATCTCTTAACCGCCACCAGTATTGTGCTCGTTTGTTAAAAAAGGTTTCTTTGTTAGTTTTGTTTTTCGTTTTACCACCAGCTGTGTAGGGCTTTTCGGCTTCTTCTACACTCTCCGAGCCTTTAAACATAACATATTCTATTTTTTTATCGGTTAAAGCATTATCAACTTGACGTTTTAAACTTACCCCTAATCCATCTGCATCCCAGACAAAATAATCCGCATTCGCCTCTAGTGCTTTATCTATAGCCCAATCCATTCCTTCTGCTGCATCACCTGTTACTTTTTCTGATACATCTAATATGACGTTACCATGTCTTACGGCAAAGCCTTTACTGTCTCCACCTTCATCACTAGGGTCATGACTGGCTATAATTGCACCTTCTTGTTTTATACCTAGCTTTTCATGCGCATCGATTGCGTTATCAAACCAATCGACGGGGATAATGGTGTCATCGACTTCGTCATAATACTCCCCCTCCCATATATGCCTGTATAATGCCGTTGGCATGGTTTTTTTATCATGTATTCTTTCTTGCTCTAATACCTCTGGAAATAACTCATTATCATCGTGATTAATCCAGACAATTAAATGTAAATCATCCTCATAATAACCATTTCGTCTCAATTCTTTTTCATAAGGCTTTATAAATCTTTGACTAAAAGGGTCTACACTTGAGCGCGGATTACCTGAAAACCATATTTCTGAGTCGGCTATCCGTAACGTAGGTGTTAATGCCTTTAAACTTGTAAAACTTATTGTTTGACTTTCCTCCACCCAAAAACGTTGGAAGCCGTGCATGGATTTAACCCCATCTGTATTACGAGCTAACCCACGAAATTTGAAAGCTGGCTCACCTTCATAAAGTATTTGATTGTTAAATATTTCAAAGCCTTGCAAATTTAATCTGTCTATTTCATCTGCTAGTATAGCTAACACGCTATCGTCAATAGAGGATTGAAATTCTCTAAAACACGCTGTTTTTATACCTTGTGTTTGTGCTGCCATTAAACAACAATCAGCAAAGGTCATAGATTTACCACTACCTCTACCGCCTATAGCCACTTTAAATCTTTTAGGCGTTTCTACCATTGGTAATAGTTTCGGCGGTATCATCATTGTAGGCATTACTTAATAAGCCTCACAAGCAACTCATTTATGTTTCGCAGGTCGTTTTTATCTACAGCATGATTAATTACTTCTAAAGGCCACCGTTTTGCCTCTTGCCGCAAAATATATAGACCCCACTGCCATCCTACTATTTTACATTCTTCAATATTTTTATCGTAATGTATTAAAACGTATATAGTTTTTGCTTTAACAGTACCTTGCTCTACTAAAAGCGTATCGCCTCGTGACGACGTTTTTACATCTACAGGGATTTTTTTAATATGACCATCTATAGCTAGTGGTATTTTAAAATCTTTACCACCGTCACCTTTGCTTTTAAAGGATAAATCTGCACAAATATTAAATGTTTTAGCGAAATATTGTTCACCTATGATACCTATAGCTGTAGTGTTTTTACCTAGAAATCTTTGAAATTTACCTGTAACACTATGTTTTTTATCTCTTTTTTTAGCTATAGCATCTACGAAATCATTCACTGATTATTCTCAATAACCTTTGTGTTGTTCATAACTTGTATTTTCCACACGAATGGTTGTTCTTCATCACCTACTATTTCGTGCCTGTCTGTTTCTTTCCAGCCTGCTTGTGTCTTTAAATAAAATATAGCTGCACTCGTATTACCATTTTGTGCTTGTAACACTAAATTATTGGCTACACTTGCTATTGCTTCACCTTTTGCTTTTTTATAGAGTGTAAAAACTTCCTCATCTCGTTCCATAAGGTTAAAAAATGTTTTACGGCTTATTTTAAGCACACCTGCTAATTGCTCTACAGTAAGGTAAGGCGCTAACTTGCCAATA
>PABN01000022.1 GCA_002699555.1 Dehalococcoidia bacterium | reverse complement strand
TTTGACTAGGGTTTCGCCTCTAACACTAATCGTTAATGATATCATCCTGTAGTCGAATGTGACACGTGGATCAGAGTACTGTGTGGTGTATTTGCCCTACAGGTTCACACAGTAGACTACGAAAAGTGCCTTTAAGGGCGATTGGTGCGCTAAATATATTTTACGAACTCATGAAAATTTTTATCTTTTAGGTCATAGTCTGCAATGTTGTCCATTAGTAAAATGCTCTGCAACAGGGCTTTATCAAGATCACCTTTTTTATTATATATTGTCTGTGCATGTTGCAATACCTTTAATTTTGCCGGATTTTCATTGTAATACGACTTGTAAAAATCATTTAATTCGATGGAATTGTTCACAACGTTGGGTTCGTCTATATTTAAACACTGAGCAATAGACCAGCGTTTAAAACGAGAAAAAATGGTCAACTTTCTTATCATTGGGTCTTCTATATTAAACACGTACGACATCTTTCTGTTCAATGGTTTTCGATGTTTTATTTCGTACAAGACACAGCCTACGCTCCAACAATCCATTGCCTTGGTGTATTTCAGTCTCCTTGCCTTGCAAAAATAGATTTCAGGTGCTCTGTACCATCTGGATACTACGTAATTGTCCCTGTTAAGTTCACCGACCATAGTAGACAGACCAAAATCGCACAAAAAAATATGATTTCCCCTGACTAGTATGTTTTCAGGCTTAATGTCCATGTGAAGAATATTGTTCGAGTGTAGGTTGTACACTGCATGCAGTAGCTGTTTGTCTGCTCCAGGAGGAGCTGCAAATTTTCTCAAATCACCGTCCGCCAAATCCATGTACAATGAATAACATATATGTTTACCCTTTGTTATGAGTTTGCCATGGTACCGAATACAGCCTTTTAGTTGACGTTGTAGAACATTCATTTCTTTGACGACCGATGCGACATCCTCCCACGATTTCAATCGTACTAATTTGACTGCCTTGCCGTCGCACTTGTAAACTTCTCCGAAACTTCCACGCCCTATCATTTAATGCATGATGAAATCACTTTTATATGGAAGAATGGAGTATAATAATGAATGATTTTAAATAAAATGGATACTTTTTATCGATTGCACATTGCAGCCTTCTTAATTCACGCTATTTCGTCTGCATTGACGTTTGTGTTTGCCACCAACACAGCTACAAGAAAAATACTTTTAGAAGAGTTTGTATTCGATGGTAATACAACCAGAACCGATTACGTTCAAATTGGCGAAAACCAGGATCCAATTAGTTGGCTTCATATCAATGAGATTTTAACAGCGTTGTCTCATTTGTATGCAATCGTTAAGTATAGAAACGAAGTAGTGTACGATGGTATGCACGAAAAAGAAACTTGGAGACGTACCGTCGAGTACACTTTCACAGCAGGCATACTACAAGTTGCACTTTTACTTGGTTCTGGAGACGTGTTTATTCACGATTTGATATTTGTACTAGGGATCAACGCACTGCTTCAGTTTGTGGGTTATATTATTGATCAACATGAAAAAGACGATATTAACATAATGAAATACTATACACTGGGTTTTGGTTTATTGATATTGGAATTGGTGTATGTTGTTATGCACACTGTGTCAATTAAAATGATCGACTCTAAGATCGAAGATATATTTGGATTTCTCGTGTTGATTGGAATTTTCTATTTTATCTTCTACGTATCGTTTGGTATTTTGAAATTAGTAGGAACCGACGACGAAGGTGTATCTGAAAAATATGTTATACTGAGCGTGACTACAAAGATAAGTCTATCATGGATGTTAATTGGTAACGTGTATTTAGGATGGGAAAAGCATAATAACTGTGAAAGTCTTTCGTCCGATCAATATTGTAATAGTACTGTATGGACCATTTTTCAAGTGATATGGATTATCTTTGGATGTGCGGGTTTAGTTGTAGTATTTTGGGACAAATTGCGTGGTAATGGATACAATAGGTTGGGATGAGAAGACAGCAAAATTTAGGCACACTATAAAAGAGTATCAAAGTATCTTAAATGCATTATATTCTATCTTTGTATTATGTTGTATGTATATATTTGTTGTCGTACGATAGTTTTAGCACCGTGGCATTGTCTGTATTGATCTTTTTGTTGCAGTATTTTTATGTCTTGGCGTGTACAACAAAGCATGAAACTCAGCCGTTTCAACACTGTGTATACTGTAAAAAGATGACACCGCAACATTATATACATTGCAAAGAATGCAAGAAGTGCGTTTCCATAGATTACGAACACTGCAACATGTTAAAACGTTGTACATCGAGATTAAACATAACTAGGTATCGTTGGTGTGTCTATGTATTTGAGATTTATCTATTGTTTCTTCTGTCCGTTTGGACTATGGTTTCGGTTCATTTGTTGCCTTTGTTATTCTTGCATTGGTGCACTATGGCGTACTTATGGTACAAAAGGGAGTAAAAAACATTAACGTACAATATAAATATAATATTTTTTAATAGAAATGTCTCATATCAACGTTGAATCTATAGAAGAATCTACAGAACTAAATCTAGTGTGGTTGGATGCTCTTATTGTATTAATTATGGTGTATTCGTTTGTAAAAACATTTAGCAGTGTAAGGGAATATTGCTGTTCTAAAACACGAACCCGTTGACTTTGACTGTTTTAATCTTGACTTCTGATTTCCATTTTTCTTTGATTACCTTTTCTTCGGTAAACCCAGCCTGAAACAATTGTTCTTTGGACGGGTTAAAGTATGTAATCAAATCGTCCACGCTGTCCGTCAAAAGCTTTAATGACCTTGAATTCCCACCCATCTTTACAAAATCCGACCATGTGAACCCTAGCTCTTCCAATTGGTACAGTTCTAATTCTAAATTACCAAGTTCGCGCAAATTGATGGAAGTTTGTAAAATATCGGACGCACTTAAATTGAGTGTATCTTTGATATGGTGCCATGGTATTTTCTTAAAATCTTTGGGTTCAAAGCCCATCATGATGAGATGGTTCCATTGAAATCCAAAGTCCATCAAGGCGTCTGCCGTGTATACCCTGGACATCTGTTTCCAAGTAATCGACTCTTCTATAAAATCTTCAGGGGTGTAGCCTTTGAGGGCAATGGAATTCAACGAAGAGCCGCTCGACACCATTCCTTTTAATGAGGATGAACTAAAGCCAAACCAACCTTTGGTAGTCTTGGCTTTGTTCTGTCGCGCTTGAATCAACGTTTCCATTGCTAGAATTCTATCATGACTTAAATTGGGAAAGGAAGTTGTTTTGACTGGCTTGCACTTGAAGCAGTCCGTTGTTAGTTTGTCCCTTGAATGGTGGAGGACACAAGAAAGATGAAAGTGATGCCCGCACTCAAACGTAGCAACGTTCGGACGAATGCGGTCTTTCATGACTATAGGTTGGTCACATAAAATACAATTCATTTTAATTCAAATAATTAAACATTTATAGTATATATAATTAATACGAATGTCTCGGTTGCAATAAAACTTCTACCCTATCGCCTGATTTGGCAAGCCCCAACGCCTTTCCAATAATCAACTCATTTTCGGCACGGTAGGCTTTCAAGAACGGTTTCACACTAGCACAATCATTATCTGCAAGTTTAACACCAAGAGCAGTTATAGCCCTTTTAATTGCAGCGGTCTTACCTGCTCCCTTTATATTTGCTGCTTTTTCTACCTCTGCGATTTCATTAGATGCATCACACGGAGCTATTTTGTACTTAGCCAATGCTTTACTGATCATTTTATCATCGTCATCCGCCGGTTCAATGCAAAAACGAACTTTTTCTCGTGGAATACCCTTGTCCCTGGTAATGTGTCGGTTGAGCGACATTTCAAGTCCAAGTTTAACCTTCTGACCTGGGTAAATGACGGATTTACTCTCGTTGATAAGAGTAACAACACCTCCAACCTGCGATACAAAACCTTGTTCGGAGTAGGCTTTGGACGGTTTGTATTCTGTGACAGCAACACCGACGAATCGAACTTCGTTGAGAATTTTGTTTTTAATTGCAATGTCCGTTAGATTAACCGTGGCTGGATAACCATTGACCGCGCTGAAGCAATGCGTGTACCCGTCGTAGTACATTGCGGTATCCTTTTTAGCGACCAATAGTTCCATTTCTTTGATATCATAAACTTCGTTGGAGCGCGCTGGTTTCAGTTTGCTGTCGGCAGATGAGCTTGTTCGCATCTGAGATACAGTTGCGTCGTCGTAGCGTACGTTTACATGGAAGCCTGGACCGGCGATTCTTTTGGGTCTTCGTTCAAATGACATTTTAGAGTAGTGTTAAATAATATATAGATGTAAATTTTAGTTTATATAAACTTTAAATCATTAAAATCTCAATCTTAGGCAATAGGGTAAACTGATCTTGGTTTCGAATGGATCGTTTGATCGATCCTTGCGTTGGTATTTTTGCAACGGCGTGTGACACGACACCAAGTGGATAATGCCTCAATACTTCAACGCCTGGAAGATCAAACGCACTGTCTATTTTTCCATTTACTGTACCAATGATTTGAAGGTGTTGGGCATTGCCCTTGGCTGAAGTAAGTGAACCTGGGCGTGCGTTACCGTTGGGCATCAGGAATAGGTTTTGGTAGTACATACCTGCGGGTACACTGACAAGTGCGAGTCCAACGTGATCCGATCGTTTTACTTTACCAAATACGTTTGCAACCATAGACCTTCCATGAACGTCTACGTTGTACAGTTTCTGCAAGGATGAACCTGCCATCAAATCGTTTCGTACAACACCAAACAATTCCCAGTCAAACTCGGACAATTTTTTTGCATGTACTTCTTCTTGCCGTGTGTCGTCTGGGTAAGTTGAGAACGATCGTTCTAATAGATAGTTGATGGTCGGGAGGTCAGCACACACGTGCATTTGCCTCGAGTTGATGGATTTGAGAACAAAGAGAAAAGATCCCTGTTTCATGTTTTTTTCCCACCCGTCTAACCATGGGCGCACCATGATTGGTACCGAAGTGGTAACATTGGTGTCTAGACTGATGGAAGAACTGGATAAAGTTGGTCGCCGTAGCTCAGCGTAAGATGGAGCTTGGCTGCTTCCTTGTGAAGGACCTCTTTTGTAAGCTCTGGGTTTTTCCGAAGATGATCCTGAATCTGGTCTGCCGTTGAATGTAATCATTTTTTAAAATAGCTCCTTGCTTATATAGTGAAGTATTTCTCTCTTATTGTAATTTTGCGCTCAGTTGAATTCGTAAGGCTTAATACCTACAGGCTGACCTACTTTTTGTTTTGCCAACGAGTTGTAATATTTGACCAAATCTAGTTTATGCTTGCTCAGACGTATCCACTGGTCTACGCTTTTTGAATCGAGTGTTTTCCTCCCATTGGAATCTCTAGTTGCGATTTGACAGGCACGAAAATGGACTTGCATTTCGTTCGCCAAAAATATTTCATTTGCTACAATGTTTTTTAAGTTGATCTTGTGCTTTTCGTAATGTTTTGCTATTTGTTCCTCTGTTATTTCCGGGCAGGACATTCCTTGTCTTTCTAATTCCCCTTTTTGATGGCGATAGAATACATACAGTGTTCTGTATATTTCTTGAGCAGAGACTTGCCCTGTCATCGATTCCTCCATTGCGTTCATTTTTGAAAGAATCGGGTCGGATGAGTTCAGTTGACACAATGGACAATCGTGATGATCCTCTTCCATAACATCACATGGTTCAGGTCCTTCGTCTTCGTCTATAAATGCTTGGTTTATCATATTACCTGACATATTTCAGACATATATACTACATATCATCTAAAAGGGTGAAATGACCATCCAATTTAAATTCATCGTCTGAAATAGTAGTTTCAAATATTTGTTGGTACAGACCAGTGAAATCCATCGAGTATGGTTTGCAGTCCAAGTGTTGTTTTAACAATATCAACCACATTAAGAATGCATGGTCTATGTCGTCCGAGCGATATATTTTTTTTGCAAAATAAACATCAAACCTTCCTTGGGACCATAAAAAGAGTGGGACGGTAGCGCACTCTACCGCGTCCAAATGTTTGTAGATGTCCAGGACGACGAAAAATTTCTTAAAATTCACATTGTAGATGTTTGTAAAGTGTTGGTCTATAAAATGCAAATGAACAAAATCTTTTAACAGTTTGTCCTGTACTATAGTTTCGTACGGTTCGTAGGTTAATGTTTTCTGCCACCTTGTGATTTGACCAGTGGGGTTTCTTTTGTACAGACACGTGAATGCACTGACCTTCTCGCCCAATTGGTCGTGAGAAGCGATGTCCTTGTCTCCAATTAATATAACTCTATCCCACATCCACTTACAGATTCCATCTCTAAATTTTCTTGTTACCAAGTGGCGTCGTTCTAAAAATATAAACGAATCGTACGTATTGTCTGGTATAGTAAGCGAAGCGTCTGTCCACTTTTTCGTCAGACGCATCGCTCGTTCAAAACCGACAAAACGGCTCATGCACATCACTATAGATTCTGTGGTCAAACGAACATGGTATTTTGCGTGCGTGTCTACGGTATGATTGTCTATACTTAATATGTCTTTTGTATGAATAAACAAGGTATAAGTGGAAGCTTTGTACCACAATATATTCAACAATTTCTGAAGATCTCGATTCAGTTCGAGTTCGTTCCATCGTAATGCAAGTACGTCCAACATGGATATGTAGACGTCCCATGACCACGTGTCGGTATCTGGATCTTCATAGACTCTTAGTCGGTGTTTTTTGATATAAGACGTGGGAACATTGACGACAGGCTTTAAAAGAGACAAATACACGACCCATACAAACATACTATGTGTCCAACCCAACAAACATCCAGGTATTGGAACGTGCAGCCTTTCGTAGTTCAATAACAGGTGTTCCTTTATCTTTCTACGCACATGAAATTTTTGGTCATCCGACAAACTTTTTCTCATCACAAGATCGTACACATCGACCAACCATAAAAACATATCAGTAGTATCGTTGGGTATTTCGATATTTAAAGCCTCTTCGCCGGAATGCACGCGATTTACGGATTGATAGAGAGTCTTGTACATTTTTATAACCAAGACACGTTCGTCTATACTATAATTTACAAAAAATAGTGGATTCGCCACTGAAAACATTGATTTTATTCCAAGTGTCCAAGTTTCGAACAAAATTCAATTCCTTGTCGTATATTTTAAAAAATAATTTCATTGTCACATACCCTTCAACTACCTCTATCCAGTAATTTTGACATACAATATGGTAGTCATGAAACATTGGCTTTATACGATTGAACACTGCGTTGCCTATGCTTTGATTTGTATACATTGTATAATAGACGTAGTTATTTTGGTACAATACATACAACTGATCCATGAACAGATATATATTCTTAGGAAACAGCACGCCGTTCACATAAACGTTCATTCGTGGAATGTCCACTACGCATAGTCTCGGTACCATCAACCGACCAACGCCCAAAACCCACACGCTGCTAAACATCATTATATATATATTTATGCATTTATTAATATATGCATTTATTGATGGCGTCGCTCATTATGTTGAACACAACGATAATATCCAGGTTTTTACAGTTTACACACCCATTCAAGATAAAATGGTCTTCCATTAAAGGCTTGGAGAAAGCTGAATATTTTGATTACGCGTGCATCAAGGCTATATTTGCTGCATTCATGACGTTAAATGTATTTTTGCTGTTTTTGTACGACAACTATTATTCATTGATACCGTGGGTATTAGTGATATGGTGGTGGAAATGGTTTACGAATAGAAAATTTATATTATGTGGTATACTGTCCGTCTTGTCTATCGCTGCATACGCTGTTTTGGGAATAAAAAATATTTATTACAATGTTAATATTATATGGTCTGCCTACACGTTTTATTTGGCAATTTGGTACAAATACTATTCGTTCGCTACTGTCATCGAAGCTTGAGCTTAGTCTAATTTACACACTAAAACTGTATATCCAACTGGTCGTAATTTCGAACACAGTCCATGGTAGTCGACTCTTCCAATATATCAAACAGTTTCTGAGGGTGAATGGATGCGTCCGTATTCTCATTTAATACACCTCCTGCTTTGAGAGCTTCTATGCATATTTCTGAACAAAACCATCTTGGACGAAATCCAAGAACTTGAGGGTGATACGGTGTCAGTGTTTTGCACTTTACTGGCTGTAAATAATACCCTAAATAATTAAACGATTCGCCCATATGGGACTCGCAGAACATTTTTATCTTTTTGTGTTGGTTTGTGGTCACATTGAGTGTCCTGAATTGCCACTGTTTGCGAGAAAAATTCTTTTTCGTAAGGAACACTTTGCCACCGTAGTGAATAGAGCAGGCTTTTCCACTTACTACTTCGTCAGATTGAGCCCCTTCAGGAAAAAACAATTCGACATGGATCTTCGGTTTGGAACTTGAAGAGGGAGCCATGTAAGCGGCAACACTGTTGAGCCAATGGCGCTCCATGATTTCTTCGTCGTTCTCTAAAAAACATACGTATAGAGAAGGCATTTTAATGAAAAATATATATATTTATACACACTTGTTATTAATCTCTGTCAGATTCATCCATATCGTACGATCCACTGTACGATCCACTGTCCGAATACGAACCCGATAAATCATCGATTTCATACCCAGTCAGAAGGTTGTCCAAATCACTGTCTGTGTACGCTTCGTACCCTTCCATCTCATTGTCGGAAATATCGTCCGATTTTAATATATCTGCTGATTT
>PABN01000021.1 GCA_002699555.1 Dehalococcoidia bacterium | reverse complement strand
TTTTTGGGTATCCGTTGAAAGCGTCGTTGTATACAGAACATCTAATGTTCCACCGCCGCCACTACTTCCGGCAGCACCCAAGACTGTTGCTTTAAATGCGCCTAGAGGCATTAGTAATCCTTACTGGAAGTCTTGACCAGCTACAAACCCAAACCAGCGAGTTCCACCATCAACAGTAGAAAACGCCAGAACATCAAATCGATCAGCAGTAGTCGTCAAAGTCGGAGCAGTATTACCAGCCCACTTAACCGAAGCAGGCCACGTAATCAAACGTGAACCAGTACTATCTTGCTGAACAATCAATGTAAACGAGCTTGCATCACCAGTCGCTACCGGGTTATCAAAAGTCAAAGTTGTAGCACCAGTTAATTTAATCGAGTGAACATTCCCGTTATTTAAATCAATACTAACGGTGCCTGTCGCAGCAGTATTTTCAGCACATGTTTCTGCATAATCTTTATGCGTAACCGCTGTCATAACCTGATCTGCGCCAGTAACAGCACCAGAAAGAGTAGCGCCAGCAAGCGTAGCCCCAGTAATAGTCTTTGACCACGTAGTCGTGGCATCAGAACCAGAACCACTCTTCTGCATCACAGCATACTGATCGGCGTCAGCAGCGTTGTTTGCAGCAATGCCCAGCTTTGCTTCTAAAGCAAGAATCGCAGTTGAATGCGCTCCATGTACTTGGTCGTGTTCGTAACCAGAAGCATCTAAATCAGTAGTAGATGACGGAGTTGGCTGGTTCGTTGAACCGTCTAACGAAGTTGGGTAATTAGATGAAGGCATTTATATCTCCTACGATGGGTTCAGATCTAGGGTGAAAATACCGGACGGATTCCATTGAATCTGGAACGTACCGGAAGTTGTACTAAAATTTCCCCCGAAATCTATATACGCAATCAACGAATCGTTAGTTGACGAAGCATCATTTACTGTTGAACTGTATACAACTGCTGCTGCGACGTTACTTAACGTAGAACTAGTCCACGAAACATCGGCTGCATCAAACGTAATAGTTGCCGAACCATCGCTAGTTTGGGTAAGAGCCACACTTGTAAGTGTCTCTCCTCCGCCCGTGTAGCCACCTGTTGCTGGTAACTCGCTGTCTATATCACTGAATTTCGAATCAGTATCGAACTGCGGACTCCATGTAGAAGTAACCAACGCACACTTAAAAGTGTCGCCGTCAAAGTCAACGGTTGTGCCGCTAGCGGTCATTAAAGTTTTAAAAGTTTTGGCGAAGAGAGAACTAGCCATTTGTATTACTCGTTCCTTGGATCGGCTTTGGCCTGATTATTACGTCACCGTTTGGTTTTTGCATTCGATTTCTTTTTCTTTGCAGCAGCAGCAGCCTTTTTACCTTTAGCGGTATAAGGATACTTTTTTCCATTAACAGTAGGCATAGTTTGAATGATAGCAGAGGAGCGCAGGGGGCCGGGGAAAGGGGGAAAACCCGGCCCCCCACTCCTCTTAGGGGCTAACTATTAGTTAGCTCCAATGGATGATGATGTTTCAACACGAATCATGCACTTTTCGCGGAAACGTCCGTACCCTACGAGGTGGTACCAACCAATTGGGTTGAACCGGCGCAGAGTATCAGTTACGGGACCGACAACGATTGTTGGGTCAGCACCGAATCCGGGGGCACGAGAGAAGCCTTTTGCAAGAGCTTGTCGGCCACAGATAAGGGTCTGATAAACGTCAACATTGCTGTCACCGGCATCGGCAAGCAAACCAGCACGAGGGTTCTCGATGTAGGTAATGCCATTGAAGGTGCCGATTGAACCTACACGAATAGGTTCACCTTGCTGGTACAGTTGGTACTGGATGACATCCGTTACCGTAGTATCGCTACGAAGATCGTAGGAAACGTCCGGGTGGATAATTGCCATGTAGTTACCGTTTTCCCAGCCGGGGGCTGAGTCGGTACGCAACTGAGCGACAGCTTTACGGCCAAGAGCGGCAGTGTATTCGTCTGCTGCTTCGATTCCGCCACGAGTAGTAGCGTCGCCGCCGTACATAATCTGGGCTGCTGTAGTGCTGCCGTTAGCAACATCAGACACAATCTTGTCCATCGAGTTAGCCATGTTGTAGCCAATGATGTTCGCTGCGTCAGCGTCAACATTCAGGAACGATGTTCCACGAATCTTGGCACTTGTTACAACTGCGTTACCGTACTCAGCCAGAGATACGTCTACCTTGCTGTCAGAAATTGCGACAGGGGTGACATCGGCATTTTCAGTTAATGCTGTCGTTGCTTGGTTAATCTCGTCGATGAACGTGAACTGCACAGTTGCCGCATTATGGCTTTGAGCAGTCGAACGCACGTCAGCGAGCATTTCGAATAGGGGTTGTGAACGGAGCGCAAAGTATGAGATCTGTTCAAATGCGGTAGTTACCTGATTGGTAAGCGTACCAGTCGTTACTGTAGGTGTAGCCACTGAGAATCCTCATGGTTGGGACTCCCCGGTGTTATGAGCTAGACGCTAGCGTTCCAACCAAACCCTTGCGATTCCATCAAAGCCTTTAATTCATCTTCAGATTGAGTAGCTCTGATGCGATCATCAAAATCAGGTGGGACTACCGGATCTCCGCCTTCACCAGCATTTTGGATACGGGCCTCAGCAAGCATCTCATCGGTCCATTCCGGTTCGCGACTTGGCTGGGCTGGGATCGTATTATCTGCTCCCAAAAACCCTGCCGCCATTGCTTCCTCACGGATAGCGTCTGGGTCCATGTCACCGTCATAACCTTTAACGAAATACTTAACACGAGAATCATCAGGATCAAGTCCTGCTGATCTAAACGTATCCCGACGTTCGTACATTGCGAGTCTCGCAGCCATTTCAGCCTCGGATTGCTCGGCCTTCTTGGTACGATTCTCCATCTCACGTCGCCAGTTTGGTTTCGATTCAGTACTGCCAGAATCATAGTCACTGTTGCCAGTGGAGTCGATATCTGTCATATGTCACTCACCTATCTCTACGCACCCTCGGCGGTGGAACCTCGGATGGAAATTGTTTGCACTATATCCCGCTCAGATTTAGTACATAATAAGTATGACAGATGCAACAACCGTCGATCAAGTACCGGTAGCGCCCAAACCTCTAATACCAGTTGAATCAGCGTACATTCCGCTTCGACCTGCTAGCCTCGCACGCCTATTTTCTATAGTTGATTCGATTTGTTGGGTAGATCCACTGTCCATGCCCAACGTTCCTAAAGCTATTTGATCTGTAGTTAAGCCTGATTCACCCAACAAGGAAGAAGTTAAGCCCCTAGACCCAGCTAATTTAGCCATATCGCTAGTACGAACAGCAGCTTTTTCTAACCGTTCAGCCGCAGTTTTAGACAAACCAGAACCCAAAGCTCGCACTACACCAGCAGACATTTGGGCAGTACGGAACTCTCGTTCATGTTGAACAATATCTTTAGCTCTTGTTGGATCAAGATAGATAGCCGCTAATTGTGGCTGGTCTACACCATAAAGTTCTTCAAGTTGGTTAAGTGTTTCAGGGTCAGCAGCGCCAGCAGCTTCATACGCAAGATTTACACGTCGTTGAAACTCTGGGGCAGAAACATCGCCACCAATAAGTTCAGCGAAATCTGCTTCCGTGTCATAGAACGTTGCAGGCAATTTAGCTGCTATAAGCGCAGCCCTATATCCGTCTTCTAACTCTAAATACGTTGTTTCGTTAATAGCGTTAAAACCAGCAGCAGCACGTTTAGCCATACCGGGGAACCGTGTCTTGTATTCTTCACGTTCACGCAGCTTTTGGATAATACCAATCTCGCTTGTTCCCTCGATAATCTCATCGCTCATAAAATCGACCAGCGAAAGTGGTAAACCGTAAGCTTTTATTAACCGGGTAAGAATACCTTTGGCGCTTTCTTCTCCGTCAGCATTAGTTAAACCATCACTTGTCGCAACAGTCGGGCTTGTCCCTGCTGGAGTTCCTTCTGGTGTGATTGCTTCTCCAGTAACTGGATCAGTAACAACTGTTTCAGATTCTTGTACTGGGCTACCAAAGTTAGGATTAGGGGTCCAACGATTAGTATACGGGTCAGGAATCCATCGTTTCTGCCCGTACTGATCGGTAGCTTGTTCCGCCCCTTCAGGCAAATCATCTTCCGAAGGTGGGGCAGGCATCTGATAGCCGCCCTGCCATCTAGCAACAACATCTTCACGCCCCCCATACATATTTTCATTCCACGTATCTTCACCCTCAAACTGCCCCCCAACAAACACACCCTCATCAGCAAGTTGAGTTGTTAGATCAAAAACATCCCCAATAGTTGAACGATGCTCCACATCCCAACCCCCACTCAATTCAAGAATCTGAGAAAGATCAGGAGGTTGCGGTCCAAAATAACCTACGCCACCTTCAGCTTCAGCGTTTTCCGCACGATCACGGCTGACAGTACCCCAACCACCCAAAGGACGTGCTTCCGAAGGCGGGTACAAAATATAGAACTGTCCCTGTGTCATTACGCTACCGCTCCAAATTTCTGAAGAAGAACTTCGCCTACGCTTCTGTACTGCTTTTTAGCATCCGGTGTTTTATCCCACCCATACTTAGGCGTTTTCTTTACATATGTTTTAGCTTCATTAAATGTTTTAGGTCTAATAACACCGTCATCGTCAACCGCCCCCATAAAGATTTCATTGAACATTTCTTTATCGTGCCCATTGAAATTGATTTCACGGTCAAGAAGTGACCCGATCTCTACTGCGTAAGGATCAGAATAATCTGCAAGGTTCATGCCGCTATCTATAACACCACGTAACGATGGGTAGTTTTTGTAAGCCATATCTTTAAAGGCAGTTTCGACAGTATCTAAAGTTGCTGTACCAAGAGCAATTTGTTTAGCGTATTCATCACGTTGATCTTTAGACAAACTAATCATCCAATTAGCTGCCCTGCCTTTAACATCGTCCACGGTCGCAGCATGTTGCCCGACAGCACGGTTGACTAAAAACTCTTTATGGTTATAAAAGATTTCTCGGACACGCTCATCTGTAGCGCCTTCCCATCCCATACGTTTTATTTTCGTAGCAATTTCACGAATTATCGGGTGGCCTTTAGGGATATCCATTCCATATAACTGAGCTTGCATCCATACCTGATTTTCGGTATTAGCTACTTCTCTGTCTTGCTCTTCGGGAGTCATCGCTGCCCAGTCAGCATCCCATTTTGTGTACTTTGACCATCCAACAGTTTTACGAAGAATTTCTTTTGCACGATTAGGAGAAATCTCAAACTTGTTCATGTAGTCAATGACATTCATAGGCCCTTCAATATCTGGCATTCCCCGTGGCATATCTCCGGGGTTAATTATCCAGTCGGGTCCAGTAAAGAAATCAATATTGCCGATGGTTTCTGACAGCAAACCTAAATCGTATTCGCTTTCAAGCGGATCATCGCCGCCCGTAGTTCCACCAGTTCTATCTGGTGGTTTGGGGGCAGTAAGCGCAGTTGGGTCATCTCCTATGAAACCAGCGTCTGTTGTTACTGTTCGGCTTGGCCCTCGCTGAACATCCGGTCCCGGCATGTCTTGTTCGCCGGGTTGCGTAGTCGTATCAGCCGCCGGTGGAGTCCATGTACGCCAATCATCTTTTGAATTTTGATCTAATTCGCTTATATCAACAAGTTCATCCGCTACTTCACCAGCAAGACCTCTTAAATTAGGTTGACGAAGCCAGTTCAATTGCTCTTCGACAGTGGGAATACCTTCTGGGGCATTCGGTTGCGGAGTACCTGTTGGTGCTGCTGCTAGCCAATCTTCTAACGAAGCAATATTTTCTTCTAGGAATAGCCGGTTAATTTGTGTGCTACTAATATTTTCGTCAAGCCAAGCAGCAAGTTCATTAACCGTATTTTGAGGAATCCTACCTGCTATGTAATCACCCCAACCCGGATCTCCTTCTTCAAGATCTCCAGAAATAATCGCCTTTATTGTGTCAGAACCAAACTCTCTAGCTGTTGAAACAAGAAGTTCCAACATTCTTTTAGTCTCATTAAAAACATCAATAATGCGAGCCATCACGCACTCCCGTAACTATCCAAAGCCTGAGTCGCAACCGCCACATACTGGCTTCTCTTATTCAAAGCAACAGGTTCAGGAGCCATACTCTCCACACCTTTAATAGCATACGCTTCAGCGTTCATCTCTTCACCACGAGCAGCTTTTTCCTCTTTAGCCGCCCGATAACCACGAAGCCAATCTTGGAAACCACCCGGATTACTTTTCCTTAAATTAAACCCTGCCTGACTTCGAGATGTCGAATCAAACAACTGAGTCAAATAATCTGGATCAGGAATCTTAGTTGCAACCCCACGTATTCTGTTTAACTCCGACTCATACAAATCAAAATCTGTATCAGCAAACATTCCCTCTAAAGTCGGAACATTTTCCATACCAGACTCTTTAACAAAATCAGCAGTCGTCATACCAAACTGTTGAGCACGCCGAGTTACTTCGTTAATCGCAGTACCGATACCTTCTAGCACCGTGTCTAATTCGTAAAGATCTTCTACGTTTTCTACGTCGTCTATATAACCTTCGATCAATAAACCCTGCGCTAATTTCTCGTATTCACCTGTACCCGAATCAAAAATTCTTTGCACATAATTAAGTACATCGCCTCCACGCCACGTTTTAGTGGTTTCTATTTCAGGCTCACGAAGCGGAACGGGTTGTCCACCAGTTAAAGAACTTCCCGGTAAATGTGTACGACCCGGTTGGATTTCATAACCCAAGGTGACACCCATACGAGTATTAGGCATCCCTTCCCCAGCCATAATCCCACGAATATCTTCGTCAGTTAATGACGGATCAAGGGCACGTAACCCTGCTGCGGCAGCAGCTTCATCATCAGAAAGAACTCTAGGGCCTCTAATAATTGTGTTTGTAGGTCTGGGGGCCATTAGGAAAGTGCTCCAAATTCTAAAAGTTTCATTAATTGGTCAGGCCAACTGTTCCTTGAAATCGCATCATCGTTATCAAAATAACGTAAATAAACTTCTTGGAAGTCTGGAATTACAGAATACATCAAACGCAAACCTTCCCATTCATCACGCAAATCTAGGTTTTGTGGATGGGATAACGTTTGCATGTCGGGGTCACCCGTTGACTGAGAACGGTTTAATAGTTCTAAAGAAATTCGATCCCGGTCATTTATGTAGTTAGCTAGATGAACGATCTCTGGTTTGCCTTCGTAAGCAGGTGGCAAACTATCGATTCCATCACGGAACTCATTAACAACTCTTGCTGTTTTACCGATAGAAGCGATGTCGTTGTAATCCTCTAACCACATCGGCAATCTTTGGCCAATCATGCCAATGATATTTCGTTTACGTTCTAAATACCCATAGTTATAATCAGCATTCAAACTAAACGGCAATCCCATTTCTCGTTGCTGATCTAACGCCTGATTAATAGGATTCATTAACTTATTGAATATGTTCCAACCATAAGTTCCTTGTGCCCGTCGCAACATTTCTTCTGGAGTTTGGTAAACACGGCGACCTTCAGCGATTTCTTTTCTGAAAACAGTCTGGTTGTATTCAAATTGGCTATCCAACGTCCCGACTTTTCCAAGCCAAAAATCTTGTGTCTCAGGTTTGTTATCAATAAATTCTTGATTTTCTTGATACAACATCTCGCCTTCTAACGTGGCTGATGCTGCATTCTCTACACGGGTAGAACGCCCCAAAGCTCCCCACAAATACGAATGTTCTCGTATCAACCATTCATCGGCTGCTTCTAACCCAAGCTTTTCTTTTTTGTTTTCGTACCCTGTAAGAATATTTTCGTATGGTGATTGAACTGCGAAAGTAAACGGGATAGCCAAGGAACCAAAAAGTCTCACTTGGAGATGCGCTTGTGTTCTAGCCATCACCTCGTCTTCCCACGCTTGCAACATTGCAGGACTATCTATAACTTGACCGTTAAGAGTCCACTCGGCAATAACATCTTGGGCATGGCGTGTCGCAAGACGAGCTTTTTCATTAGTGCTAAATAAGTTGCTTGCTAAAATAGTTCCGGCACGAGGCAACGATTGGTTGACAAGACGAACCATCCAGTTTTCGCCTTCAGTTACTCCATAAGGAAAAAACTTTTTAATTACTTCATCAACTGTTGGTGAATCTAAACGTATTTCTGAAGCAGCGAACCCAAACAAAGGCCCATATCCCGGCATACCCCCTGAAATCATTGCCATTGAACCAAAGTCCGCTTTAATATTGTGACCTTTTAGCAAAGATATTTGGCCGATGTATTCTTCGCCCCCAAAAACTGGAAGCCAATCAGGCAATTTTTCGTCAACGTCTAACCCAAAAATAGTGCTAGGCATACGAAGCATCGCCATCTTTACTGGTTCGCCTTCTTCATCCAACACATACAGAGGTTCCCCGTCTTCGCCATAAATTGGTTCGCCGCTAGCGTCTGTTTGCATTAACAGTCCATCACCGGGCCAAATATCGCCTTCCAAAACTTTGCGGAAGTTACGGCCAGCCGTTAATACAAACTCTGGGTTGCGGACTGCTATGCCTGCCCACCGTGTAATAACTTCTTGGTAAGCAGCAAAGAACGGCATAACGTTTGCCATTACTTCTTCAAAGCGTGTTCGTTCAGCTAAATCGTAAAGCAAACCTTTAGTTTCTTTAAGAGCTATCCGTCGGGATTCGCTTTCGATAGCGTTCAAACGTTTTTGATTTACGATGAAGCCGTCTTCTCCGTCAAGTTTTAACGCTTGTATTCGTTGCGCTACTTCTCGCTGATAAGCCGTGGCAAAAACAACACTACGAGTTAATTCGTCCGTCGGCATTGTGCCAATGTTTTTGAACATCTCGTCTATCTTGCGTTTTGTTCTTAAAACAAGGCCACCTGTGGCGTATGCTTCTGCAAACGAGCCGTCGCCTACAATTTTGCCAATTGCATCTGCTGACTCGATACCTGCTTTTCGTGCTTCTTCACGAAGTTTTTGAATATCGCCGTCAAAATGACGGTTAATAATTGGTTGTATGTCAGCTTCCCAACTGACTTCTTGACCTTTAGCCATATCTCGACGTATGAATTGGAACTCAGGAAGATCGGGTACTAATGCATCTGTTTCCCAACGTATTGTTCTTACCCATTCTCGTATGCTGTGTTCATCTCTAGCGAAATGAGCAGGCATTGATTCTTTAAGAGAAGCGCCGGGGCCTTTCATAACCCAACGAACAATATCGTCGTCGGATACATCTGCTAACCAAAACAATCTAGTGAAATCTTGGTAAGGGTTACCTTCAACCGGTGGAATACCTGACTGTTCACGAAACCATTTAGCGTCTTCTCGTCGTTCTGCGATATTCCCCATCGGGTCATCAGGCATCGAAGTTGGTCGTGCATACATGTCAACATCTGAATGAGGTACCCATTGCCTGTTTACTGTGTCATTCCATGCCTGTCGGAATGGCTCACCGCTGCTGTAATCATATTGTTGGTGATTGTAAGCACGTATTTGAGCACGTTGCGCTTCTGAAGCTCCTCTAAACAAGTTGCGTCCGTATGTATCTGCGGACATTGCATTACGCCAAATACCTACAGCTTGTGGAGTGTTCCCAAACTCGTTGCCAATTCTGACACCGCCAAGGTGGTAATCGCTGACATCTGCGTCAGACATAATTTTGCCAACCATGTCAAAGTTTTCGGCAAGTTCTTCTTGCCCGTAAGCTGCCATGTCGTTGTAAACATCAGCAGATTCAAGCGAACGTTTTCGCTCTAAATCTTTTTTCATTCGTCTTTTACCCGACGGATCAGCCAAAGCGTATTGTTCCATCAACCCGTTACCTTGGGTTTCAAGCATTCGTTTAGCATCTCGCATTGCTTCAGCTTCTTTAACCAAAGCTTTGTATTCATCAGAATCAGGCAAAAGATTCTTTTTTATAATGATGCTTTCAATCTCAGCTATACGGTCTTTCATTTTGCCTGTCGCCAAATTAGACAACGTATAACCCATAGTGTTCGCTGTCTCTAATTCAGCTAACCGGCGAAGAGATCTCCTTGAATGAAGTGCATGTATACCCCCTGCTGCGACCATCCCAACCGGTCCAGCGAAAAAAGCTCCTGCTGCGGAAGCGCCCATTGCTCTAGCAGCAGACCGACCAAGCCCCGGAATAACTCCTGATTTACGGTAATCATCTACAATCGCCTGCTTCACTATTTTCTGTAGTTTGGTTTGATCGTTACCAAACTTTGTTGCGACTGCTTCAAGTAACTCTCTAGGAGTAGCGTTATCTATATTCCACTTTCCATGAATCTTGTAATCAGACCCCAATTCTTTTTTTAACGCATCCGTAATCAAAGGCCCTAAGTTAGCTCCGTTGCGTTTATACCAACCAGCTTGAAGGTTTTCAAACCCGTGCATAAACCCACGCAAAGCATGAACCGTCCCAACATGAGCAGCGTTACGAGCAAGCTCATCAGTAAGAACTCGCATAGGCCAAGCAGGACGCAAAAGAACTGTCTTTTTCCAAACACTAGTAAACGCATTCGATGTCATACCAACAGCATCTTTAAGACCTTTTGCTGATTTTTGTACAACATTCAAATCAGTAAACGCTTCACGGTACAGGTCGTAGCGTGGTACCAAACTTGATGTAGCTAGCTGATGGGGAGTCAACGCTTCAAACATACGGACATCTATTACGTGTCCTTCGCTTGCACGAGCAACCATCAAGTTAGAGTTGCCGTAAATGCGGCCTTGCTGCCCCATAGTCTGAAGTTCTTTTTCGGCACGTCTGTGTTGGCGACGTAACACCCGAGTTAAATCTCCGGGTGACCAACTATCTACCCGACCTGAATCTGGTAAACGTTGGATTCTTCCGTGGAATAAAGCAACAAGGTTTGTGTTTAACTTTTCGACTGTCTCATGGAAAATTTGTTGTTTAGCAGCCGTTGACTTAGCAATAGCGAACCTTGCCATAGCATCGTCAACATCAATATCTGCGTATTCGACTAAAGAAATTTGTTCATTTGCTTCTCTAGCTTTACCACCTTTACCACTGCCTTTTTTAGTTGAACCCCAATCGTTTGTTACTCGTGAAGCATCACGCAACATTCTGTCGAATTGATCGTAAGCATGTTGTACGTTCTCCCAAAAAATAATCCCTTGCGGCACTTTTTCGTTAAACAAACGAACAAGACGATTCGGGAATACTTTCGAATCCCCAAGTTCTTGAACAAATTCTTGCATCCAAACTTGTCGTCTACTTAAAGTTGGGACTGCGGAAAGAATACCGGGTTGCACATCTTCTAAAATTTCTTGTGCAGCAGCCATAACAAGATCTGGATCTCTGTTTAAAGCGTCATCTAAAGCGTCAAGGTTCTTATCGGCCCGTTCCACAGAAACATCCCGGCGACGAGCCAAAGAACGCAGCTTCTCTTCTTCCATCGACAACGTTGCTGCATACGGGAACCCTAAATATTCTCCCTCCATTAACTGACCATAGATCTCATCTTGCATCATCTTTAAATCAGCATCAGGGACTTCATCAATTACCAAGCCACGCCGTTTTTGGCGAGCTTTATATTCCCGTGCAGTAGCTTGCTCTGAAGTACTCAGTTCCCGATACCAAGAAGATTGTTCACGACGAGCCATCATCATCTCGTCATCAGTCATCATCCGACCGGTATTCGCATCATACCAATAGTAATCTTCGCGGATTTCCCACCCGTTAGCTTTAGCCCAATCATCGAAATCCTCTAGTGGGATAACAGTGTCTTCGACTATTCCTCCAGCAATAAAGTCTTGATATTGTGAAGCTTCTGCAAACTGGTTAGGCGCATTAGTAATTGATTCTCCTCCATCAATTACTACTTCTCCGTGACGTTTAGTCTTTGAAGCTTCGCCACTAGACCATCTCCTAACTTGAAAAGGTCGCTCAATAATTTCACCAGTTTCTACGTTAAGGTGACGCACAACTCGTCGCTCTACCTTTTCGTAACGCTCACCCTTAGGTCCTTGAACCCAAGTGCCAGTTGTTTCAGGCAACCCTGTTTCCGGGTCAAGTGGCATGTTTTCGCCACGACGTAAATCTTTCCTGTACTCACCGATAGCTTCTGCCTTAGCTTCTATCTGTGATTCAAGTTCAAGGAAATCGTTAGTGCCTTCACCAACACCCATCATTTGTTGTGTGTTCGGATCTACATTGTCGGCTGCGGCTGCTCTTTGTTGACGCTTCAAAACAAGACCGGCTCGGATAGCGTTTTTTACACCATCACTATTTTGTGAAAGACCAGAAATACTGCTATCTCGACTAGCAAATCCACCACTTGAAACAACACCAGAGTTGTTAATAAGTTTTGATCCGTCTTCATTAACGAGCATTGAATCCCAATCAGATTCAAACTCTATGTAATCGTTCCAGTTACCAGCAAAATCTTTACTGCTTTGAGCTTTTTCTTTAGGAGTTAATTCGTCGTAGCCTTCTTGTTTTTTGCGAGCAGCACGAATTTTCTTTCGATCTTTATTAGGGATGTCGGACCATTTAGTTCTGGAAGCTGCGTATTCCCTAACAACTTCTGGTAAGTCCTCAACTTTTTCTGCGAAAGTACCAAAGTTTTGTACCCAGAAACCTTCTCTAAATTCCATTTGCCTAGAATGTCGAGTGGCTTCTATTTCAAGAATAAAACCTGCCCACCAAGGATCAAACGGATCGTCCGGTCCCATTTCTGAAGTTGTCTTCCAACGATTCCTCGCCCAATACGGTAGGTTTTTGTTGTTTTCCGCAGATGGCGCATACATAGGTACACGTCGTCCACGTAAAGGAAGATTCAGACTTGGATCAACTTTGCCAACCGCATCGTATTCGGCTTTTTCGAAATGCCTAAGAATAATCTTTTGAATTTCTGGCGGTATATTTTCCCATTTCTTGTTTAAATATTTTGTTAAGCGTTTATCGTTACCGATGATGTTTCTTAAAAACTCTCGCCGGTCTTTAGCTGGGAGGCTTTTAATTTCTTCATATATTTCACGGTTCTTAAAAAGCCCAGTAGGAGCCGGAGCATCTTTAATATTTTCTGCTCCTAAGTAATCCCAGTAACTTGCAACTTTTTCTGGTTGAGATGCGAAATCCATCTCGACATGACTAAATTCTGTTGCAATTGGTTGTCCGTCTGGACCAATTAATTGTTCTCGTGGTCCTTGTCGAGAACCGAAATCCATGCGAGCGCCACGACCTCCACCTTTACTTCGTGGGCTAGATCGAACTGTTTGTTGAACAAAGTTTTCAAACTTCATTCCCTCCATATTGTGAAGATCTATTGGTTTCCCAAACCTTGCCGACCAATACAAAGCTCCTTCCATTGCTGCTAACAGCGCAGCTTTACGATCTCGGCTTAATAAATCAAATGCTTCTTCAGCAGCTTGTTTGGATGGGCGACGACCTACGCCTTGTCCAACAATAAAATTCTCTTCTTGTCCTTTTAATTGTGCTTCTATACGGTTACGTCGAAGAGATTCAGATGTTTCATCTAAACCTACGCCTGTACGTGGAGTGACTGTGCCCCCAGCTTCATTTCTACGTTGATACCTAACAGACAAAACAGCGTCATCCATTGCTTTGTCTAGTGCAACCATTTCATTCCACTGCTCGACAAAAGCTTCTTTACCCACTCTGTCGTTCGGATGTATCCCAGCCCACGAATAAAGACCTTCTTTATCTTCAGGGCTTAGATCGTCCCATGCACGTCTAATAAAGTTTTTGCTTGCATTACCAACTGTTGATGGATTCCAACGGTAACCACCGTTACCCAACGGATCTATCTCTTGTGCTGTTCGTTGACTAAACCAGAATCCTGTGCGGTCAGCGGCTTCACGAATACCTTTTTGAGCGAATAGATCAAGCGAACCCATTGTTTTATCTGTAAAAGCGACACCAAAAGCTTCTTCCCAAAGCTCTGACGCTGCGCCGCCTTGCCAATCAAACGTATATATTTTGTGTTCGTGTCCCCCAGCTTTTTTAAACGGCAAACCATCTGGACCGTATATAACTGCGTCAACACCTGCGGCGTTACGAAGACTGATATCTCGTTGAATTGGATCCAACGGCAATCCGTCTAACCCAAGTATCGGCATGTTAGAAGCTGGTTGATTTAACTTATCAAGCCGATCTATCAGACCGCCTTCTTGCTTTTGATTAAGTAAATCGTAAGCTTTTTGCTGCATTTCAACGAGTACTGTTGAATCGCCTGCCCATAACCGGATAAGCATGTCAAAAGCTGCGTCATTGTTAATGACAGCAGCTAGTTGTCTGGCTTGCCAGTGTTGTAATTCTTTTACTCGTGGACCTAACCGTCCGGCTTGTGCTTCTTGGACAAGTTTGTGCGCAATAGTTGTTATTGCGTTAGCGTCACCAGAGTTTGGTTGATATCCAAGACCTTGTTTGAAACGATCTGAAGTAGATTCGATAACTTCTTCTATTTGTCCGATGTTTTGAACTTGTGTTTTCCATCGAGAATATTTTTTAGACTGGATACCGCTTTGCACTAGATAATCAGTAGACATCGTTGTGCGTTTAGCTATGTCCGCAAACTTTTTTAGTTTGTTTGGGGCCATCAAGTTAGCTGGATCTAACCAAATGTTGCCGATGCCGTCTATGGCACCAGAAAGAAGATTGAACCAAGGCGTACCTTCGTATTGTTCTTCTACGTTTTTGATTGTCCAGTCAACATTTGTAAAAGAAAGCGCAAAAGCTTGCCCCATGCTTCTGGAGTTTGTGATATTCCAAGCTTTGATCCAATCTGTAGGATCTATAACTTGGTTCCCTGCGATTGTGATTAATGTGCCAACCGGACGGTCTACTGCATATTCATAAATTGCGTCTAACGTGTCAAACGTTGGAGTAATGATTGTATTTCCAGCGTTTCTAATTGGTTCTGGGATCGCTCCAAAAAGAAGCCCACCAAAACCGCCTCCGTATTCATCTGTTTCTGGGTCTTTAGTGTCTATCCCAAAAAGTGAATTAACAGCGCCTTGTTCCCCTAAAATATTATCTTTCCAAGAACCCCAAATAAGGCTTAACGGGTCATCACTTTCGTACTCGTCATCTACCCCTAGCCATTCTTGCCCAATATCGACAAAAAATTCAGCCGTCTTTTTACCAGTATCTAATAAGGCTTTGCCCATGCCTTCTAAACGGCCAACCGGGTCCATTACATATCCCTGTTATCGTCAATTGGTCCTACTAAAGACTTCCATTGGTTCACAATATTTCGTGTGGAAGGACTAGCTGTTGGTTTAGAAGCAGCGTCTAAAAGAATTGGCATTAACCGTGCCACTTTTGCGCTGTATCCGGGGTCAGAATCTCTGTGCGCTAACGGAGCATCAACCATTGGAGCGTTTATTGGCTCTTCTGGGTGTTCTGTTGGCCGCAAAAGCGGTCCTGCTTCACCCGGACGCATAGTTGGTTCAATGTTTTGAGGTAAAGGAACTGCTTGTTGTGATTCAAGTTGTTCTGTTGCTTTACCGTATTGCTGTCCAGTAGCTGCTTGTGCTGGTTGATTCGCCATTAAAGCGCTCCAATTAGTTCATCCATGCTTGGTTCCCCTTGCATCATCGGTTCCATAGGCATCGACTCTGCTCCCATGCCGGGTAACGCTAATCCGGGTTGTGCTTCTGGCGCTTCTGGAGGCACCATTTCCGCTTGGCGTTCTTGTGCTTCTCTTTGAACAGTTTCCACTGCTTCAGCCAGTTCTTGTTTGTCGTGTTTTACCAGATCCATAATCCGTGCAAGGTCAGCAGGAGGAATAATTCCTTCGCTTGCTTGATTTTGAATTGAAAGCAACAACGCTTGTTCGATCTGTTCTGCGATTACAGTGTCGTGTTCTTTTTCTGGGTCATCGACTAGTGGGTCAATTGCCATAAATGATTGTTTCGACATGGTGCCCATGCCTAGCCGTTGACCGCCGCCAATAATTAGTTCGTTAATGTCTGAACCGGGGTGGCTGTAAGAAACAACGTTTTCTGTTGAATCAAAGTTTTTGTTTGGCACATAGTCAACGTGGCCTTTAGCCATTTTTGAAGAAACGTAGAAAGAAGTAGGGCGACGACCTGCATATGATTTAGCTAATTTGACAGCTAGTTTGTTTTCTTCTTGCAGGGATCGAGCCATGATTCTTTGTGCTTCTTGCACTGTGAAGTCAATCGTGGCTGATAAAACTGCATCTCCTCGACGACCTGTCCGAATGTTCGATGTAGATTCTCCACCAAATTCTTGGGGAATGCCAGCGGTCAAACGTTGTGCTCGTTCGAGTCTGTCAATAGTTGGGTTTGTCATGTAGCCGGGTTGTGTTTGGACATCCCGTAAATCTCCGCCTCGGACTACACCAACTTCTCCTGTTAATCCGTCTGCTGGATTAACGATTTGAGGTGTTTCACCTTGTCGCCCAATTAGCCATGTGTCAGGGAAAACGCCTTTTTGGACAGCAATAACTTCAAGAGCCATTAACCGGGCTTGCATTTGGTACATGCCAAGAATGCCATCGAACTGACCTTGCGAATCGTCAAGGCTTATTCGTTGAGCAAATACGACGGGGCATTCCCCTATTGGATTTGAGACTCGTTCGAGTTCTACTGCAACAAATGGGCTTTGTTCTGTTACTTGCCCAAATGAAACAGTGTTTATTAGTGATCTAGTTCCTACAAGTATTTGTTCTTCGGCTGAAACATATTCGATCATTTCTATTGGATGATCTTGTTGTGTTTCTTTAGCACTAAATTCTGCTGCGGCTACTGGATAGTTTTCTTTAAGCCAACCAAACGAACGTTCGTATGCAAAAATGACATCCCGTGGGCGCATATCTTCAACACCAAGAAGAGTTGAAGGGTAAGCCGTTAAGGGATCTCGAACTCGCCATTCAGGGCACCCGGTTCGGTGATTAAACCGTAACTGGGTGCATGTTGTCGAATACCCGATTAAGTGCCGTGCCCGTTTGGAAAGTTGGAGATCCATTCGGCTGTTTTCCCACCAGCCAAATAAAGCTTTGCGTCGTATCTGAGAATTTTCTCTTGCTTTTTTTGTGGCAGAATCAATAGGTGGGCAATAAATATCTGGGTTGGTTGATGAAATTCGCATTGCTGTTTGGTCTAAGCCTTGCGCTAACAAGTTTGCTACAGCAGATTTTTCATCTGAGTCGAGTTCCGGTAGCGGAACCACAACGTCGCCGTTATAATAATCTCGCAACGTTCGCATCTTTGATTTAGCGTTATCGTTTATACGGGATCGGGCCGTGTAAAGAGCTATAACTTCATCAACTGTTTTCATAAGCCTATCCAGAGAACGCAGAATCCGCGACCCACGAGGGACGCCACTGTCGATTATTAACTATAGTTGGAACATAAAGCTTTTCTAAATTATGCTCTAGAAACCATTCTGCCATAACACAGTCATCTGTGCGTGAACCAGTTCCTTCAGCGTTCCAACGGGTTACTTCGTTGACCAAAAGTAGCGAGTGAGGTCTTGCTTCAGTGTTCTGTTTACCGGGCAAACGCACTCGGCCAACACGCCATAACGGAGCAAGCATTTGCACTCCGTACTTCGGGTCGCCTTTATTTTTCGAATGTGTGTAGTGCGGAATAAGTTGAACATTGCGTAATGCTGCCCATCGGCGGAAGTGGTCATATTGGAGAATGAACTTTTGTGCCGCATTAGCTTCGATCACCCAATGAGTTATGGGGTGCCCCATATCGTTAGTAATTTGCCACCATTCTTCAGCTACGCCGGTGAAGCTTTGTTGCTCATGGTTCCAATCAAGGAACGATGGAGCGTCCATTTTCCGTCGATAAGATTCTAACAAATACCTAAATTCGGTATGTGGATTATAAGCCCAACATTGTATCGCCCAATAATTTGAGGGTGACGGGTCAGCAGTTGCTATAACAAATAGGTCATCGGAAACTCCGTGGGGGAGTTCCCATAGATCTCTGTCGTTGTCCCAACAACCGGGGTGCTCTACTCCGTCTGCTCCTTTGCCGCCTGTAACCCAAAGTGGATTAACGAGAACGTTCGCAGGGTCTATGTCCGATTGCTGATACAGGACCTCAAATCGTTCAGGAGTCTGTGCCTTAATGTGTCGTAGCCGTCGCCACGGTAAGCGCCGTGGGTAGAGTAAACATCCGTCGGGCCAAGGTTTTCCACTGGGCTTGTGGTTTTCAGCATCGCCCGTACACAGTTCGTCATAGTGTGCTTTATATTTGATGTGATGGTATTTGCGCCAATCGTCTGGTGCGTCTTCAGGGTCAAAGTCTTCCAATTCGTAGTCGTCGGGGGGAGCCACTTTATCTAACGCATAACGGTAAATATCGTCCGCTGACATGCGTTGTCCCTGTAGAACTAGCAAACCGCCGGGTTCTAATCGGGTTTCTGCCACTTCATCCCACCAACGACGCATATCTTCCCTTGCTTCTGCGGAACGCATTTTGCGTGGGTCGTATACGTCGTCCCATATGACTAGATCGAAACGACCGCCGAGGAAACCGGAGTCCATTCCGAAAGCCGACCATGTGGGTTCTTTTTGGCTTAATGGAGTGTCATCCTTTTGTAGCACAGTAAATGCTTCGGCGCGCCATATTTCGGAAGAATCTGGGCGAAACATTCCAAAATCTTGTTGGAGTGTTGCTTCGGCGTCTACTGCAAGGTTTAGACGGACATCGTTGAGTTCTGCTTTGACTGGCAGTGACCTATCAAACTCTGCTCTGAGGCGACGGGCATACCATTCTGCGGTTCGTTGTGAGTGCGAACCGATCATCCCACGGATTGCACGGTTTCTGCATGTTGCCCATGCAGGTAATACTTTTGCGAAGAACGTTGATTTACCTGTTCCGGGTGGGGCGTTAATAACAACGTATTCTTCGTATTCTGTTTCGAGGAGGTTGAATATTTTTTCTGTTGCTTCTACTTGCCAAGGCTGGAGCACTATCCCAAAATATCGGCGGGCGAATACGGCGATATTTTCTAAAGCCTCTTGTGCTTCTGGGCAAAGTTCTTCTTCCTCCGGTACGTGTGGGGCTACTACAGCACCCAGCATTTCTTCTGCGGTTACATAATTTCTTGGTGCTTTGCCTGCCTCGGCGTCTTTACATGCGTGGTAGGAAAGCCCAATATTTTTAGAGGCGGCCCACATGGATTCGCCTCTGCGTCGTAACGCTAAATATTCAGCCCATTTTTCTACACTGGTTGCTTTACCTGACGGCATTGTCGCCCCTTATTGGCAAGTGTCACAGATTTCTGGATTTTCTAAACCGCACTCTAAAACTTCGTCGTCTTCAAAGGGATCTATGTCTGTTCTTTCCCCTAATAATTCTGGGTGTTCTTCAAAAATTTCCATAAGGGTGCGTGGTTCCATGGGTTCTTCTATCAGTTCGGCGTAGTCGAAACAAAAACAATCTGAGGCACAGTCAGGGCAATGCTCGCAGGCGCAGTCGTAGTGGTAAAAATGGCAAACGCATTCTTCCCCTTCACAGTCGCAACCGTAAATAACCATGATTTACCATTTTTCTTTGTTTGCCCAGTATGCGGCAGACATTTTCCCCTTAGCTATGTTTTTTCCATGACGGGCTTTAAAACTGGCACGCTTTTTTTTCATTGCTGCTGACTCGCCCTTTTTAGGTTTGCCAGCAGTTTTAGCGCCTTGTTCCCCAAAACGAATCGTTTTAATTTTGTCGCCTTCTTTAGCAACAACAACATGCGATTTAGTTGGGTGGTTAGGAGTCCGTTTGGGTTTGTTATAACCACTAACTCCAGCACGTTTTAATCGAGGGTCAGGTTTAGCAGGCATTTACCATCCTAAATAGTCTCGGAGAAAATCATCTCCCCACGGTCTACTACGAATTGCTTGTTCTAAAGAGAAGGACCGATGATGCAGGTCATCTATTTCCCAACGGAACTCCTCACCAGAGTCCCGATCCAGTTCATCTATCCACGTTTCGATGTAACTTAAACGCCCATCTATTTCGTCTAAGCCCTCCATATCGGCAAGCTCGTCGATTTTTTTCTCTAATGAGTCGAGTCTGATAAGGATTGTGGGGTCGGTTTCGAGTGTGAGGTCGCCCATGTCTTGCTCGACCCGGTTCACGGTGTCTTCAAGTTCACCTATCCGGCCTGCTACTTGGGCTGCGTTCCACACAATTACGCCCGATGTGACTGCTACCGACATAATAAGTCCGAGAGTTAGGCGGCTGACTTTGATTTGTTTAAAGTCGTTTTCAATATCTTCAGCCACTAGTCACACTCCAACGCTATTTGCGATTGCTCGAACACCGACCATTGTGCCTCAGTCCAACTACGAACACTCGGATCATT
>PABN01000020.1 GCA_002699555.1 Dehalococcoidia bacterium | reverse complement strand
TATCCGGTTCTGCGCCTCTACCAGCAGATCTGCATCAACAGTTAAAAGATAAAGGAAGAGTTGACGTACTCGAACGTTACGGAACGACTGAGACGATGCTGACGATTTCTAATCCATATTCAGGTGAGCGACGTGCCGGTTCAGTTGGATTTCCCCTACCCGGTATAGAGATTCAAATAGATCCAGAAAGTAAAGAGATACTAGTGCGTGGTGAATCTGTTTTTAAAGGGTATTGGTCGAAAGAGCAAGAAACAAATGAGTCTTTTCAAGAAGAGTGGTTTAAAACAGGTGACGTAGCAGAGATCACTGATGATGATTACGTGTCAATTAACGGTCGTATAAAGGAGATGATAATCACGGGTGGGTTAAATGTTTACCCTCAAGAAGTTGATGAAGTAATACAGTCGCATCCCGATATTGCTGAAGCAGCAGTGTCAGGGACGAAATCTCAAGAGTGGGGAGAGGAAGTTGTAGCGTGGATCGTAATGGAAGAAGGAATTAACAGCATCGATATCGACGAAGTCAGAAAATATGCCTCACAATATTTAGCTTCTTACAAAATTCCTAAAAGATTAGTAATTGTGAAAGAATTGCCTAGGAACTCACTTGGTAAGATTTTGCGACACGAGTTAAAAGAAAAAGGGGTTATTGATGGAAAATGAAACTAGTCCGAGTCATGTGGCATTTCATTTTGACGTCATGTGCCCATGGGCATATCAAACATCGATTTGGATGCGTGAAGTTAGAGACAGGTTAAACATAGAAGTTGACTGGTGTTTCTTTAGTCTCGAAGAAATCAATCGAGATGAAGGCAAGAAACATCCATGGGAACGTGAATGGTCTTATGGATGGTCAATGATGCGAATAGGAGCGTTTCTTAAAAGAATTGATCCATCTCTAAATGATGATTGGTATTTGAAATCCGGAACAGCTCTCCATATTGAAGGGCGTAAACCCCATGATCCTGATGTAGCTCGCCAGCTTCTAACAGAAATGGATCAAGACCCTCAGATAGTTGAAGAATCACTTGCCGACCTGACGACACATGATGATGTGAAAAGAGATCACGAACTTGTTGTATCTCTGGGAGGTTTCGGCGTCCCAACACTTGTTTTTAGCAACAATGAAAGGATCTTCGGACCAGTTTTAGTAAATCCGCCAACAGGTGAAAAGGCAGAAAAATTATGGCACTTAGTAACTGGATGGTTGGAATTTCCTCATTTGTACGAGATGCAAAGACCTAAAATGCCTCTTGATCTCGAAATTATAAGCGACACATTCAACCCTTATGTTAAAGCAAGAGATTGGGAAACAAGAGCTAATCCAACACCGTAAATAGGAGTGAAAATGAGTATAAACAAAACCCAGATTGTTGAAGGACTCAGTCAGATTTGGGAAAAATGGAGTCATTTTGGCTCAGAATTGAATGAAGACCAGTGGCAAACGTCAAGCCGTCTTCCTGGTTGGACTGTTAAAGACAACTTGTCTCATCTCATCGGAGGTGAATATATGTTGAGTGGCCGAAAACTGCCAGAAGCAGAAGTTGTAGCCGAGCATGTAAAAAATCCAGTAGGGGAGGCAAACGAAAAAGCTCTTCACAGTTTCCGTGAAAAACAGGGCAATGAGGTTCTTGCTTTGTTCAATGAAATAACAGCTGAACGATTTCAAGTCTTGTCTGAAATGAGCGAAGAAGAGTTTCAAGCTGTTGGGTGGACGCCCGCCGGCGAAGCACCGTATGGAAGATTTATGCAAATCAGAGTTTATGATGCATGGTTGCATTTGCAAGATTGTAGAGAACCTTTAGGTCTTCCTGGAGATGAGGATGGTTTGCCGGCTGAAATCGCAATTGATGAAGTTTCTTCCGCTGCTGGATACATAGTTGGCAAAAAAGGTGGAGCCCCAGAAGGTAGCCGTGTCGAAATACTTATTTCAGGACCTATTGAGAGAACTCTAAGGGTCGAAGTGAAGGAAGGCCGAGCATCACTAGTGGAATCTTTTGACGAAGACCCAACTAGCACCTTGACATTGTCATCATTAGATTTCACGGCTTTAACGGGAGGACGTGATGACTCGACAATGTATATAGAAGATGGTCGAGTAGTTTTAGGTGGTGATCTGGAAGTAGCGAGAAGAATAGCAGAAAATCTTGCTTATACGATTTAGGAGAATTTAATAATGTCTTTTTACCAGAAACTTTTAAACATACCCAAAATTGAAGACTGTTTACCTGGCCGGGAAACACCGATCTCTGTATCAGGAATACACGCACTTAATGGTAATAAGATCAATCCACCTTTTCCCGAAGAGATGGGTTCATTGGTGGTCGGAATGGGTTGTTTCTGGGGAGCAGAAAGAGTTTTTTGGCAACTGGATGGGGTATGGGTAACGGCAGTTGGATACAGCGGTGGTCATACACCTAATCCCACTTATGAAGAAGTTTGCTCAGGGTTAACTGGACATGCAGAGGTCGTACTTGTGGTCTTTGAGAAAGAAAAGATTGATTTAGAAGATTTACTAACAGTTTTTTGGGAAAGTCATGATCCGACTCAAGAGATGAGGCAAGGAAATGACATAGGTACGCAATACAGGTCAGGAATCTGGGTGACGGATCAAGATCAGTTAGCCAAGACAGAAGAAAGCCTCAAAGCCTATGAAGAGGCGTTACTTGTTTCTGGTTTTCAAAAGATCAAAACTACAGTCGAAATTCAAAAAAATTTTTACTATGCAGAGGAATACCACCAACAATATTTACATAAGAATCCAAATGGGTACTGTGGTATTGCTGGAACAGGAGTGCTGTGCAATTAGAGAAAACAGTTTCGGATTTAATCTCATACCTAAAAAGCCTCAATTATGTCTTTACGATTTAGGCTTTCTTGTGGGGGAAGATTATGAGTGAATTCTTGCTCGATCAAAAATTAGTTGATCGATTAGTTGCAGATATGGAGTATGAGTTAGACAGAAAAGCGCCACCAGAAAATTTCCCTCAGTTTCCCGATATTCCTTCAGCACGCTATACGGATGAAGATTTTTATGAGTTGGAACAAAAATATTTATGGAATAACAGTTGGTTGGTGGCAGGCCGAGTTGAAGACATACCTAACCCAGGAAATTACTTCTTATTCGAAGAGATCGGAATTCCTTTAATAGTGCTCAGAGGAAATGACAATGAAATTCGTTGTTTTTCAAATACTTGCAGACACCGCGGAGCACCAGTCGTAAGAGAGAAAGAAGGCACTATACGTCATTTACAGTGCCAGTATCATTCGTGGACATATGGAATAGACAACGGAGATCTTCTAGCAGTACCAGATGAAAGAGACTTCGTTGATCTTTGTAAGGAAGATCGAGGATTGCCAGAAATAAGTTGTGATACCTGGGGAGGGTGGATTTGGATCAATGTAAACCCAAATGCATCTCCTTTAATTGATTTTTTAGGAAAGATCCCAGGAGAAATGGAACAGTACCAATGCGAGAACCTGCGCTTAGTGGGTACAGATCACCGGGAAGTTAATTGCAACTGGAAAGTTGCAATTGAAGCATTTCAAGAGGTCTACCATTTCCGTTTCATACATGATCGAGGGGGATGGACGAGCCTTGATTCGCGTGGAGGAACAATGGGTCTGCTAAAACATGGCAATTCTAGGATGGTAGTTCCACGTTCAAAACAAATGGTAGAGAAGCTCGAAATGGAATCATGGAAAGATTTTAAGATAGTCAAAGACCCATTAGGACTTGAAAATATCCCCACAGTGCATCCCATCGTCCACTGCACTAGCTATTCATTTACTGTTTTTCCAAATTTCATCACACCCTTAGGAGCAACAGGCTTTCCCGTAATGCTCTTTTTCCCAGCTGGTATTGATAAAACTAGAATCCGCATATATCACTACGCTCCGAACTGGGGAGAAGGAGATCCTCCAGAAGCATGGAAACAACGAATAGCTGAATTTGCTGGAGTAATTGATGAGGATGTTTGGAATCTTGATGCCATGCAGAAAGCTATGGAGTCGCCAACTTATGACGGAACGCCTTTGTGCTATCAGGAAAGACGGATATACAACATGCAAGAAGTGATTGATCGCGTAATAGGGGTCGAAAGAATTCCAGCAGAAATGGCTATTACTCAGCTTCTAGACAAATTTATTGAAGAATAAACTCAGAGACTAATTACTCCGGTCTTTCTAAGGTTTTCTAGTTCTGACTGGCTAAGACCAAGTTCTTCAGTGAGAACTTCATTCGTATGTTCTCCGACCCATGGGATTCTCATTTCAGGACCTTCAGATACTTTTGACATTTTTATTGGATTTCCAGGTATCAGGATCGGTTCGTTTATTCCATCTGTTCTAGGCATTGCCACAATCATATTTCTTTCTTCTAAATGTGGGTCTTTGACCACTTCAGGAGCTGTTAAAACAGGTCCCGAAGCCACGTTCGCTTCTGCGAGCAAACTCGAGGTCTGGGATCTAGTTTGGTTTTCAGCCCATTTTTCTAGGGCAGGAATGATTTCAGAATTTAAATGTTCCCCCCAACCTGTGCGTTCTTCGAAACGTGGGTCTCCGATCCAGTCGGGCCTACCGATCAAATTCGCTAGGTTTTCGAATTGATGCTCTCGTACGATTTGAAGAATTAAATAGCCGTCGCTGCAACGGAAAGGAGCTATCACGTAAGGCGCTGGATTCGGTTCACGAGAGATACCCATTGAATGAAAATTGATAGCAACATCAGCTAAAGAGGCCATGCAGTCAAACATGGCTAGGTCTACGTATTGGCCTTCACCTGTAGTCTCTCTATGCCTTAGAGCAGCTAGTATTCCGATTACACCGAATAAGCTCGTTGTAATATCGCCCACAGCACCCATCGGGTTGACTGTGGGAGGTTCCCCTTCACGGCGTTTGAAATCGTAAAGACCTGACATTGCTTCCGCCACTGAATTGTAAGCAGGCCAGTTTTGGTAAGGGGAATTACCAGAGTTACCAAAACCTGAAACAGATATAACAATTACATTTGGGTATTTAGAGCTGATGGAGTTGTAATCAAGTCCAAATTTTTCCATCGTCCCGGGTTTAAAATTGTCACCGACTACATCGAAATTAGGAACTAAACGAAGAAAGAGATCCTGACCTTCTGATGTTGAAAGATCGATGCCAACACTTTTTTTATTCAAGTTATTCCTTAGGAAAGTAGCCCCAACAGGCCTTCCAGAGGGATCGTTCATAGAAGGCAAGGCGCCACGTGCTGATTCCCCGTGAACTGGATGTTCGATTTTTACCACTTCAGCACCTAATCGAGCCAGTAATTGAGTCGCAAAGGGTAGAGCCTGCATTTGCTCAGCAGCAAGTATTTTTATGCCATCAAGTGGTTTTCCGTACTTGGCAGCTTCCTCGTTTGATATATCTCCTAAATCCATCAAGAACTCCTTGTGTCGGGAGAATAAAGATTTAAGCCTAGGATACTTCCTTAAGGTTCATTGGATTGGATTAAGTTGATTCTTACTAATTCAGATAATAGGCAATTGGGGGCTTAATTATGGGAGTCCATGGAATTATTTCATATGGCGCCTACATACCTAGAGGCTGTCTGCTGCGTTCATCGATAGTTGAATTCACAGGCAAAGGTTCAAATAAGGGCTCTAGATCGATTGCATCGTATGATGAAAATACGACCACCATGGGAGTTGAAGCTGCTCGAAATGCTTTAAAAGGGTCAGAGACTGAACCTAGAAAACTTTGGTTTTCAACTGTCGTCCCTGCATACATGGATAAAACAAATGCAACAAATATCCACTCAGCCCTCCGGTTGGACGATTTTGTAGAAGCGGTCGACTTTGGGAGTTCAACCCGTTCAGCAATAGGAGCTTTATCTAGTGCTTTAGAAAGCGATGAACCAACTTTGGTAGTCACTGCAGATCTAAGAACAGGACCATCAGGTGGAACCGAAGAATCCACTGGTGGGGATGCTTCTACAGCTCTATTACTCGGTACAGATGAACAAGGAGCTTTACTAGCAGAGTATCTAGGCGGGATTGCTATAACGTCAGACTTCACTGACAGGTGGCGTGTGCCAGGAAGTTCTTACTCTCAAGTATGGGAAGAGAGGTTTGGGGAACAGGCATATAAGTCACTCGTTGACAGAGCTTGGAGTGAAGCTTTGAAGAAAGTTGATATGAAAACTGAAGACATAAGCGTGGCGCTTGTATCAGGTCTGCATTCTCGAGCTGTAGCCAGATCGACTCCTTTGCTTGGCGTTGATGCTTCTGATGACTTGACTGAGCAAATTGGAAATACAGGCGCCGCTCATCCTTCACTTCTTTTGGCAAATTTTCTTGATCAAGCAAAACCAAATGAGATAGTTGCATTAATTGTTCTGGCTGATGGTTGCGATGTTCTTTTCTTTCGAACCACTCAAGAAGTTGAGAATAGGAGAAATTCTTTTCCTATTTCCGAACAAATAGAAAATCAGTTTCCAGTTCCATATAGCAAATATTTGTCATGGCGCGGATTGCTAGACAGTCAACTTCCGAACCGTCCATCTCCGACTAGACCTTCCTCGTCAGCAGCTATGAGGCGAAATGATTGGAAAATGGGTTTTGTTGCCTCGAAAGATGCAACAACGGGAATAGTTCACATGCCTCCATCTCGTATCGGTATAAAGGGTGGAGACATTGATGATATGGAACACTTGCCGATGGCTGATTCCATAGGAACCATTGAGACTTTTACAGTTGACAATTTGGTTTATTCACCAAACTCTCCTGTAGTTTTCGCTGTAGTTAATTTTCAAGATGGGGGACGGCTTCCCGTTGAGCTTACGGACGCGGATCCGGAGAAAATTGAAATCGGTGACCGAGTAGAAATGACCTTTCGTTGCCTGTATACCGCAGATGGAATTCACAACTACTTTTGGAAAGCAAGACCGGTAAGACGAGAAAGAGAGAAGTCTTAGATGGCATCACATGGGATCAAGGATCAAGTCGCAATTATCGGAATGGGTTGCACGAGTTTTGGTGAACATTGGGACAAATCACTTGACGATCTTATAATCGAGGCAGCGCAAAAAGCCACGAAATCTGCTGGTATTGAAACTGATGCGATAGATGCTTATTGGTTCGGAACTTCACAGTCAGCGGCATCAGGAATAGCACTAGCCACTCCTTTGAGGCTTTCGGGTAAACCTGTTACACGAGTAGAAAATTATTGTGCGACTGGGTCTGAGTCTCTACGTCAAGCTTGTTACGCAGTTGCTTCTGGTGCTTATGACTCTGCAATGGCACTAGGAGCAGAAAAGGTAAAGGACAGTGGATATCAAGGACTCAATGCTTTTCCAATTCCGACTGATGGTACGAATCGGACATTGACAGCTGCTGCCATGTTTAGCTTGATTCTCCCCGCGTATGCCAAGCGATACGGAGTTGACGAAGATGAACTCAGATATGTAATAGCTCGTATAGCTCAAAAAAACCATTTCAATGGTTCAAGAAATGAACTGGCGCAATTCCGTCGTGAGGTTTCAGCTGAGAGGATTTGCGAGATGCCTTCGATCGCTGGACGTCTTTCAGTTATGGACTGTGCCGGAGTAGCTGATGGGGCAGCTGCAGCCATAGTCGTTAGAGCCGAAGATGCCCATAAGTACACTGACAAACCACTGTATGTAAAAGCACTTTCTGTGGTCGCTGGAGACAGCAGTGGTTTGGTAGACCCAGATTTTGATTTCACCACTCTTCCAGAGTGTGCCGATGCTGCTAAAGATGCCTATGCTCAAGCCGGAATTAAGGATCCGAGAAAAGAACTAGCCATGGCTGAGGTTCATGATTGTTTTACTCCAACAGAGATGGTCCTTATGGAAGACTTAGGTTTTTGTGAAAAGGGTAAAGCATGGCAAGAAGTGCTTAACGGATCTTTCGACTTAGATGGGGAAATGCCTGTGAACACTGACGGAGGTCTTAAAGCTTTCGGTCATCCAGTAGGCGCAAGTGGACTGAGAATGTTTTACGAAACATGGTTGCAACTGAGATCGGAGGCGCCTTCCGATAGATCAGTTTCTCTTGAGAAATCGAAGCAAGCGCTTGTGCATAATCTAGGTGGTTATCCAGGTGAGATGGTTTCTTTTGTGGGCATTGTAGGCTCTGAGATCTCCTGATTAAGGTCCAATACTTGACCAATTATTAATCGTTTCTTCATCCCCGAAACATTCGAGATTTTCCTGTCCACGGCCCCAAAGGTAAAGAAGGATATCTTCTGCCTTACCTCTTACAGCTGCATCTCCTTTACCGTGTTCTCTTGTTATTTCTAGATCACCATTGGATGCGGACATCATCCATTCGCCTTCACAGTCAGTGCAGTGCAGGTGAATAGATCTATTTGGAAAGCCAGCGTCGCTCTCTTTTATCAAAAATAGTTTCTCTTCTATTCCATCAAGAGCTAGTAAATTTGAGATTGGAGAACGAGCCTCTGACGTTTCTTCTGTATCCCAGTTATGAACTGTGTTTTCATGAGCCATACGTCTCACCCAAAACCCGACAGTTTTGTTTGAGGTCCAAGACCAACAAGGAGATGAAAAGTCCTTAATTTGAAAGGTAGCTAATAAATGTTCAAGTTGGCTCAAAGGGGAGTCTTTCATTTCGTCTGACGGAACTGTTCTTACGCTCTGATTCTCAGCAGTAATTTGAGAAGCTCCAAACCACCAAACCATTTTCATATGATCTAGAAGTTCTGAATTATTCCACTCGGGGCACTTTGGAACATTCGCATCAAGGGATTTTTCAGCAGAAGCTATTAGAGATCGACCAGCCTCTTCAGCTACCACTAGAAGTTCTTCTAGATTCATATACTCATTCTGTTTCAATTTCAGGTCCTTGTTCACGTAGAAAAGCTTCGAATTCAGCAGCCAGATCATCGCCTGAAGGTAAGAGGTTTTCGTCTTCATCAATAGCTGTTTCCAGACGTGCAACATATGCAGTGATTTCATCATCACTTGCGACGGCAGCATCTACTTGTTTTTGCCAATCAGCGGCAGGGCCATCTAATTCCTCATACTCTGTTGTAATACCAGTTACTTGCTCGAAGCGTCTAAGGAGAGCACGGGTAGCTTTAGGGTTGGGTGAGTCCGGAACATAGTGGGGAACTGAAACTCGGAGTGATATAACTGGGATCTTTGAACGATCGAGAGCATCATGAAGTACACCAACTATCCCGGTCGGCCCTTCATAAGAAGGCTTTTCTAGATTCAAGCGTTCAGCGAGTTCAAGATTAGTGCTACTTCCATTCACGGCGAGAGGTCGACTATGTGGTGTCATTCCAACCATCGACCCAAGCGTTAAAACAGATTCTGCATTCGACTTGTTAACTATCTCTACTAAAAGCTCACTAAATGTGCGCCAACGAAGGTGTGGTTCAATCCCAGAAATAGCAAGAAGGTCTCTTTCATTTTCATTGGTTTTAATTGCCACTATTTTATTTTTTGGCCATGAAAGGGTTCTTTCTCCATTTTTATCAAAACCTATTAAGGGTCTTTCTTGGGTGAAGTCAAAAAAAGTTTCAGAATCTATTTCCCCTATATGCTCAGATTCCGACTTTTCCATCAGCCACTCGAGAGCAGAAGTGGCTGAGCCACTAGCATCAAAAAGTCCTTTAAATGCAACAACAAGAATTGGTCTATCTAAAGAGTCCAACGTGTCATAATTCCAGATTAATTCATTCACCTAAACAGGATCGCGCAAGATTTGTTCCAATGCACGATCATTCCTTCATTGTTGTGAGATTATTTGTCGTGCGTAAGAAATTTGTAAAAGAACCTGGACACAGTAATTCATATAGGTGGGTGATTTTTTCTGGTGTTTTTGGTGTCTATCTGGGGTTTGGCATGGTGGCCATGTCTTTAGCCCCTCTAGTGGGCGAGATACGGTCAGATTTGAACCTGACTCGTGGGGAAATGGGAATTGCATTAGGAACATGGCAATTGATCTATATAGGCACATCTCCAATAGCAGGACGGGTAATTGATCGTTTGGGTGTCGGATATTCAATGGCGATTGGGGCCTCTCTAGTATTTATCAGCGGCATTACTCGTTCCTTAGCTAATGATCTCACGACTTTATGTATGGCAGTCGCTCTTTTTGGGATTGGGGGACCTCTAGTGTCTGCGTGTGCACCTACCGCAGTTGGTCTTTGGTTCACAAATGAAAGAGAAAGAAAGTTCGCAGTTGGGGCTTACACAGCCGCCCCAGCAGTTGGCAGCATTGCAGTTCTCGTCTTATCCAATTCACTTTTGATGCCGATAACAGAATCTTGGCGTTGGACAATTGCGATTGAAACACTTGTTATTGCTTTTGCCTTACTTTTTTGGATATTGATAGCTCAATTTAAAGTTCAAAAAGATCATGCTGGTAAAAAAGAAGAAAGAAAAACAGTTCTGATTTGGAAGTCGATAGTTGTTTCAAAAGAAATTAAAACCATATTTTTTCTTGGAGTAGCTGTATTTTTTCTATCCCACGGTTTGGGTGGATGGATGCCTGAGATTCTTCGAGAACACTTCGGATTTTCTTCTATGGCAGCATCAAATTGGACTGCGGCAAGTTTAGGAGTGGGGATACTTGTATCGCTATTAATACCCTCGCGGACGCGAAGGGAAAACTTCTCCTTCATTTTTTCTTGCCTTTTAGTACTTGTTGCCACATCCTTGATCGCGGTTGTATTTCTGCCTAGTTATTTAATCCCCGTATTCGCAATGATCGCTGGTGCTAGATCGGCATTAATACCATTAGTAATTCTCGCACTTATGGAGTCTCCAAAATTGAATGTCCATCAAATGGGAACAGCATATGGACTTTGGTTTGCAAGTGCTGAAATTGGTGGCGTCTTAGGACCGGTATCGGCAGGAAGAATAGCTGATTCAGCTTTTGGATACGACGGAGTCCTATGGCTTATGGTTGCAGTTTGTCTGATGATGATTCTTTTGGCTTACGCTTTGCGTATGAGAGCAGATGAAAGTAACTGACATGTTCAACAAAATAACTGCCAAAAATAATAAGAAAAATAATTCGAATACGGCATACCCAGGATTCGAAGGTGAAGTAGGACGTGTGCACGCGACTTCCTCACCATCTTGGCCAAAAAGAAATGAACCACTCGACGGCGCTCCAAACGTTCTTGTAGTTCTATGCGATGATCTTGGGTTTTCAGATTTAGGTTCTTATGGTTCTGAGATTGATACACCTAATTTGGATGCTCTAGCATCTGAAGGTCTTAGGTATACAAATTTTCATGTCAATCCAATGTGTTCACCTACACGAGCATCTTTACTTACAGGTTTAAATTCCCATTTAGCAGGGTTAGCTACGGTTTGTCACGCAGATCCTGGCTTTCCTGGTTATGCCGCATCTATCCGCAGCGATACTGCAACTTTGGCAGAGATCCTTTCAGACAATGGATGGGCGACACTTATGGTCGGCAAATGGCATTTAACTCCAGATAACACTCTGTCAGAGGCAGGACCAAAACATTCTTGGCCATGTCAACGTGGGTTCGATCGTTATTACGGGATACTCGACGGTTTTACAAACTTCCATCAACCTCATCGCCTGTATGAAGATAATCATGTTGTGGAGGTCGATTCATATCCAGACGATTATTTTTTTACTGATGATCTGACTGATAATGCATTGAGCATGATCAAGAATGTGCGAACTGGTCATCCAAAAAAACCGTGGTTTATGTATTTTTCTCATGGTGCCGTACATGCTCCGCTGCAGGCTCCTGACAAAGATATAAAGAAATATCAAGGGAGGTATAACAGCGGATGGGATGAAATTCGCTCTGAACGTTTCGAACGGCAAATTGCATCTGGATTGATCCCTGAGGAAACGGTTTTACCTCCAAGAAATACTGAAGAGAACTATGCAGTAAGCCCTTGGGACGAACTTAGCGATATGGAAAAGGAGACTTTCGCGCGGTACCAAGAGATTTATGCTGCAATGGTTGACAATGTTGATCAGAATTTTGGGAGATTACGACGAGAATTAGAAACGATGGGTGAATGGGAAAACACTGTTGTTATATTCACTTCAGATAATGGAGCTAGCAGAGAAGGTTTGGATAACGGAACGTCAGCATACTTTAGAACCTTGATTAGCCAAGTTAGAAAAAATCCTCTCGACTCTCTAGAGGTTGATAATTCAAGACTGGATCTACTGGGGGGGCCACAAGCACTAGCTCATTATCCAAACGGTTGGGCTATGGCTTCTAACACACCATTTCGGTTGTACAAAACAAACACCCATCAAGGAGGACATCAAGTTCCCTTGATAATTTCAAAAGGCGATGGCTTGAACGACAAGGGGTCGCTTAGGAATCAGTATCAACACGTCACTGACCTTTTGCCGACGATTCTTGAGATGCTTGAAGTTGAAATCCCACAAGAACGAAACGGTCAAAAGCTTGTACCACCTAACGGTAATAGTTTTCTTGAATCGATGAATTATAAAGAAGCTGAAAGTACCCATAGGTTGCAATACTACGAACAAGAGGGACATAGGGGTATTTATAGAGACGGTTGGTCAGCTGTAACATGCCATCAGAAGAGAACTTCCTTTGAAGAAGATAACTGGGAACTTTTCGATCTTTCAGCCGACCCAACTGAAACGCAAAATCTGTCAGATAGTCATCCTGAACTCCTGGCTGAGTTGAAAGATGTTTGGGAGCAAGAAGCATGGGCCAACCAAGTATTTCCACTTGATGAAGGTACAGGGTTAAAAAATATTGTCCGTCCGGAATGGGAGGAAGAACTTGAACAAACCCAGTCTTTCTTGCCTAAAACACCCACAGTTGAAAGATATAGATCTCTAAAGTTGATTAATTCTCGCTCTTTTGAAATCATAATTTCGATTGACTATAAAAAAGGTGACGAAGGGATACTTGTGGCTCACGGAGACCAAGGGGGCGGATATTCTATATACATCGAAGACGGCGAACTTAACCATGTCCATAATGGGTATGGGGACATGACTGAGGTTTCGTGTGGGGAACTCTCAGAAGGCGTATCAGAGATAAAATTGACAGTCGAAGCAGCTGGAGATTTGATTTGGAATACCAAAGTATTTGTAGATGGTTCCGTGGTCGCGGAGACTAATAACCTTCCTGTGCTGACAGCTATGGCTCCATTTGAAGGGATAGACGTAGGAATTGATAGAAGGTCACCGGTTTCGTGGTCGTTGTACGAAAGGCATGGAACATTTCCTTACACAGGTAGCTTAAATTCGGTTACATATGTGCCAGGAGAGCTGGGCCCTGATGCGGGAACAAGGTGGATCGACTTTCTAAGAGATTCTGGAGTCAAATATGAGTAATGAACATCTTGAAATTAAAGATTTAGTAGATCCCAGTCATACAGCTTTGCTTTTGGTGGAATGTCAAAACGGAGTTATAGGTGAAAAGTCTAGTTTTCCGGCTCTTGCAGAAGCCTCTAAAAACATGCTTGCTGACTTAGGAAGGCTCACACAGGTAGCAAGAAATTCAAAAATAAAAGTAATTCATGGATTAGCAATGGTAAGAGAGGATGGTTGGGGTTCAAATAATAATGCTCGACTTTTTGGCGCTGCTCGTCGCTCACCTGTAAAACAGTTGCCTGATTCTGAAGAAGTAGAACCGATAAAAGAAGTAGGTTTCGATAGCGAATTAGATGTCCTCCTTCCTAGATTCCATGGTCTATCACCGACATCGGGAACCGAATTAGATGCTTTACTCAGAAATGAAGAAATTTCTACGGTGGTTGTAAGTGGAGTCTCCTTAAATGTCGCTGTGCAAAATTGTGTTTTCGATTTAATAAATTATGGTTATCAAGTCGTAGTCCCTGTAGATGCTGTAGCAGGTGTGCCGTCTGAATATGGAAAAACTATCATTGAAAACACTCTTGCGGTTTTAGCAACATTGACCGATGTTGACTCATTAATAAAAGTTTGGTCTTAACGGAAACTTTAAATCTGGTTATTATCTAGTCTTGATTTTTTATAAATACTGACAAGTATAGAAATTCCGATTCCGACAAGAACGCCTCTTTCTACATGGGGTGAAAGAATTAGTGTTGCGATAAAAGTACTCCAAGTGATAAATCCGTCGGAAGCAGAGTCGCGAATTGAAAATAAGAGTTTCTTTGGCCTAATAAGTCCTGTTACCGCAGCGATCACTACAGCACCTAGGGTCGCTTCTGGTAGTCGATCCAAAATATTAGCGAAAGGTAAGAAAATACAAACTACAACCCCAGTGATCAAACCCGACCACTTGCTTTGAGCTCCGGAGAGCTTGTTAAGAGAGGATCTGCTAAATGAACCTCCAACAGGTAGCGCGCCTGAAAATGCAGAAGCTACATTTGCTAATCCTTGGCTGACAAATTCGCGGTTAGCGCTCCATCTCTGATTCTCTTGCGAAGCGAATATTCTTGAGATTGAAGCTGGTTCAGCAAAACCAATAAGAGCAATAACAATTCCTGACAGTAAAAGTTCATTTATGGAGCCCCAAGGCAGTTCGAACCCAAGTTTAGGAATGCCCGTCGGTATTTCACCTACAACAGGGCCTTTGTAATCACCCAAATGGCTATAGATAGATCCGCCTACAAGTACAAGAAGTGCACCAGGGAAAAGTTTGTGTAGAGATTTACCAGCAATTATGAGAAAAATAGTCAACCCAGAGATCAGCAAGGATTCGATTTCCCAATTTTCAAAATCACTTAAAGATCTATAGGCGCGATTTAAAGTCCCATTTGCATCAATCTCATTTCCTACAGTTTTAGGAATCTGAGAAGCAATAATTAGTATTACGGCTGCCGAAGTGAAACCTGTTACTACAGGTGCATTCATAAAGTAAACGATCTTACCCATTCTTAGAAATCCAAAAATCAGTCTTGAAATTCCAACTATTAAAGCTAGTAAGGCTGCAAGTTCTACATATTGTGCTGTACCCGAATCAGCTAGTCCATTCAGCGCTCCTAGAGTTAGAAGACTTGTAAGTGCTACAGGCCCTGTTTGTAAATAAGGAGACGAAGCTACAAAGGCTGCAAAAATAGGCGGTAAAGCTGATGCAAAAAGACCAATCTCTGGTGGTAGGCCTGCGAGTTCCGCATAAGCCATGGACTGAGGAATAAGCAGTAACGCGACACTTATTCCAGCTAATACATCTCCAAATATCATGCGATCAGCATTTCTGAGTTTCTCGGTTGCTGAATATCGCATTCAGAAACCATATGTCTTAAAAGTCTCAATGCACATGTATTGCTTCAAGTTTCTTCTCTTAACTGCAAGTAGTGTCAAGTATGTGAATAATTTGGATCCTTGGGTTTCGAGAAATGATATAGAAACTGATGACATCCCAATACTTCCCGCAGCGACCATGGTTCTTTTAGATGACCGTCCAGACCTTCAGGTTTTGATGCTTCTTAGGAATGACTCTTCCAGCTTTGTTGCAAGTCATACGATTTTTCCTGGCGGCGCTATTGAACAGGATGACCGAAGTTCAATGTGGGATGATCTTGTTTCAGGTTTAACGGCTAAAGATGCAGATGAACAACTTCAAACTGAAGAAGCACGGTCTTATTGGATCGCAGCAATTAGAGAAACTATTGAAGAGGTTGGAGTAGTTGTTGGAAACCATGAAGAAGCACTGCTAGAAGATCGAGAGGCTCTGGAAAACGGAATAGCAAAATTTTCGCAAATTATTGCAAAACGGGAACTTTCGTTAAACCTCTCCAAAGTTAAACCTATAAGCAGATGGATAACCCCAAAGGGAGGTTCCAGAAGATATGACACCTATTTTTTTGTGGCTCAGTCATTCAGTTCAGTTGCTCCTCGGGTTGACGGCAAGGAGGCTGTTGAGGTTTTTTGGATCACTCCATCAGAAGCCCTTCAGAAATGGGAATCAGGGGAACTGACAATGATAAGTCCCACACTTGCAACACTTCAGCAGTTGCAAACGTATAGAAGTACTGAAGAGGTTTTTTCAGTACTTGACTCAAAGCCATTGCCTGAGAACATCAGAATTGTTGATGAATCACAAGCTCTGCCTTTATTCCCAGATGATGAAAATTACGAAGCTTCCTACACATGGCCTGCTTTGGGATGGACTTGGCTGCCAAAAAAGGCTCAATAGAATGTTATTTGTCTTATAGGTCAGGATAATCCAAATGGCAAATGAGAAGGATTGAAAATTTGAGTACAAATATTACAGGAGATGAAGCGGGTTACCGACGACTATTAGACTCCATTGCTCCCATAGCTATCTTTTTGTTGCTCAATAGGTTTGCCGGCCTTGGTTGGGCCGTAGGTGGTGCAACTGTTTGGGGACTTCAGGCAACCGTGAGACGAAGTCGCAGAGGAGAAGCGGTAGGAAAGTTTTTGCCTTTACTAATTGTTTATTTATTAGTGAGAGGTTTAATCGGAATAATTACTGACTCAGAAGACGTTTATTTCGGCATAGGAATAGCTACAAAGGCTGCAATTGGTTTCGGACTTATAGGGACTGTAATCCTTAAACGCTCTTTCTTGAGTCAAGTTTTACCTACTGTTTTGCCTTTTAAGAAAGAGACTATTAAGCACAAGATATTTTCAAGAGTGATGGCGCAAATGACAGTCGTATTAGGTCTTTATCAAATTCTTACATCCATTTGGGATGTCTGGCTGTATAGGCACACATCCGTAGACGGTTACGTGGTGATTAGAAACTTAGTTGGCTTCCCAGCGGGATTTATCGCTAGCCTTATTGCTCTTTTATATATAGATCGATCTTTAAGAAAAGCTGATGGCTTTGAAGGCTTTGTTGATCTTTTGGAAACGGAAGAAAAAAATGATACATAAACTTCAATTTTTTTCGAGGAGTATGTGCGCTTCACGTAGTCCATAAACGAAAGAATTTGGCATTTCGACTGGTGGTTTGTTCTCATCAAGCGACAAACCTTTGAATCGTTTCAAAAATTCTTCAAAGAAAATCTTCAGTTCCAATCTTGCAAGGGATGCCCCCAAGCAAAAGTGAGTTCCATGACCAAAAGAAAGATGATGGTTTGGTGTTCTCCCGACTTTCAGGATCTCAGGGTCATCAAAATGATCTGGGTCTCTATTAGCGGATGAGTACATAAGTACAACTTGATCGCCTTCTTTAATAGTTACGCCGTTGATATTGACGTTTTCAGTGGCCACTCTGCACATGTTATGAATTGGGGTGACAAAACGTATAAATTCTTCAACAGCTACTGAAATGTCGTCTAATTGCCGTAGGTCATTCCAAATAGTTTCATTGACAGCGAGCTCTACTAAAATTCTCGCGATAACTGTTCGAGTTGTTTCAGCACCCCCATCAAGCATTAATAGGCAGTCAGAAATTATTTGATCTAAACCAAATGGATAGTCACCCAAACCTTTTTCCTCTGTTTCAACCCATTTAGACATAACATCGTCGGCGGGGCATTCCTTTTTACTCTCATAAAGATGACTACAAGCACCCGCAAATTCAAAAACTGCATTAATGCCTTCATCGTTCATATATTCTGGGCCGCCCCCTAAGGCAATTGACTTTTCAGACCACTCAGCAAGTTTGGGCCACATTTCATTTGGAAAGCCAAGGAAAAGACCGATCATCTGTGCTGGAAGTGGGGCTGCAAGTTGAGAAATAACCTCAGCTCGTCCCGTTGGGGCGACATCTTCTAATAATCCTACGACAGTCTCTCTAATATGTTCTTCCCAGTTAAGTACTGCATTAGGGGTAAAACGACGTGACACCAAGTTGCGTCGTACAACATGGTGAGGGTCATCTAGCCCAATTATTGATGGATCTGCTGGGATATTAGGTCGATAGCCACCTTTTTTTGTATCTGAAGAAATGAATCTTTTTTTATCCCGCTCTATTGCGACGATGTCGTCGTAACGTGATATGCCCCACAATTTATTTGTCGAATCCCAAAAAATAGGTTCATTCTCTCTCATCCAAGCAAAAGTCTCATATGGAGAGTTAACGTAAAAATCTCCATCCAGAAGATTTATTTCAGGTCTGGCATCAAGAGTCATAAATAAATCGTATTTCAAATATCAGTGTTTGTCTCATCACAAAATCTTGCAAAGTATTTTAAGAGTGTTAGAAATATGTAAAGCGTTAGAGAGGTTCACAAATTGCCTGAGTACGAAGAATTTTCAATGTTAAAAGAAAATGCAGATGAGGCAGGAATTCCTTGGAAAGGAATGCCAATAGTTAAGAGGGAATTTTTTACGACGTCTGAAGGTTTCTCGATTAGTGGAATTCTTTGGGGCGATGAATCTCCTCAAGTAGTTCTCATACATGGTGGGGCACAAAATGCACATACTTGGGACACAGTTGCTTTAGCACTTGATATGCCGCTTTTAGCGTTGGATCTTCCAGGTCATGGTCATTCAGAATGGAGACCTAAGTGTGATTACACACCTTTTGTTCTTTCGGCTCAAGCAGCTGAAGCAATAACGCATTGGGCTCCTAAAGCTGAAGCAATAGTAGGAATGTCATTAGGGGGGTTAACTGCTTTGTGTATAGCGGCAGATCATTCACAGTTAGTTAAAAGACTGGGAATAGTAGACGTAACACCTGGTACAGATAGGGCAAAAGCTGAACCGATCATAAATTTCGTTTCAGGACCTGAAGTTTTCGAAAGTTTTGAAGAAATCTTGACGAGAACTATTGAACACAATCCAACTAGGTCAGAGACTTCCTTGAGACGCGGGGTTCTTCACAATTCCCACGAGATAGAAGATGGGAAGTGGGCGTGGAGATATGACGTAGGTAGAGCATGGAAAGATAAAAATAATGAACATGATTCAGAACCGATTGACTTTTCTGAATTGTGGAACAAGGTTTCTGAAATTGAGGCTCCATTGCATTTATGGTTGGGTGGCGCTTGGAGCGTTGTAGGAGATGAAGATGTGGAGAAAATGAGAAGCCTTCAAAAAGAGATGGTAATTAAAAAAGTAGAAGGGGCAGGACACAGTATTCAAGGAGACAAACCACTAGAACTCAAAGAACTTATAAAAAATCTACTTGATTCGGAAATAGTTGATTAGTCGTCAATAAATTTTAAATCTTCTGGTTCATCAACGTCAAAACTAAGTTTTGAATCAAATAATTGACGATACGGAATGCCAAGGCGCTGTGCCTCCAAGGTGTGAACAGCAAATGAATTTGGGCCGTAAGAGAAACGAAAACCTTTACCCGTTGGTACCACTAAAACAGGTGTTCCATCGCCTTTATGGTCTTGAACGATAGTAACACCGTTGAAGTTCGCACATTTTTCCAGATCGTCTGCATTTGGAAGATCTGCATGAGCAACTATGACTTGTGAGTAACCAGCTTCTTCAAGGGTTCTAACCCCTTTTTCTACTGCGTTATTAAGACCTGGTTTTTCAACTTTTATCACTGAAACATTTTTTGATTCTGCCCATGTAGCGACTTCCTCATCGTCGCAAACTATCCAGATTGATAAAGAACCAGATGAACTGATCACAGTTTCTGCCATTTTTTGCATAAGGGCAGAACGTTCAGATTTGTCAAGAGTTTCTGAAAGTCTTCCCTTAGCTTCATTGAAAGATTTGATAGGAATTAAGACAGCAATCATTTCATTCATTCGTTGGAGTCTATGAAAGTTATACCCCTAATAATCTCGTAATGTGTTTAACAGTTCCGTAATAGTTAAATAATGGGAAATTATGCGAAGAGCTCTTAAAGGAAAGTCACCTAATTTAGATATAGAACGCTCTTATTGGGATGCTGGATACGAAACAGTGGCAGGTTTGGACGAAGTTGGCAAAGGAGCGTGGGCAGGACCACTCACAATCGTTGCACTAATACCTAATCGCAACCGTCGCATTAATGGGGTCAGGGATTCCAAGATGCTTAAAGAAGATGAACGTGAGAAACTATTTGACCGTATAGATCAATGGTCAGAAGATTGGTCATTGGGTCACGCGAGCAATGAAGAATGCGATGAATTAGGAATGTCAATGGCTCAAAAAATAGCTGCAAGACGAGCCATCGACGGGTTATCTAAAAGACCAGATCGACTTTTACTCGATGGATCATGGGATTTTGTTGATGATGGCAGCTCAGAGACGATTATTAAAGGTGACCAGATTAGTCTCTCCATTGCCGCAGCTTCGGTAATGGCAAAAGTTGTCCGTGATCGAATAATGAAAGAAGCAGACAAGTCGTACCCAGATTATGGATTTCCACAGAATAAGGGTTATCCAAGTCCAAAGCATCGGTTGGCTCTTGAGGGCAAAGGAGCAACTCTTTTCCATCGAAGGACATGGGCGTTTATGAAAAATGTTCCACCGATAGGAGCCCCTTACATCAAGAAAGTTGAAGCTCAAAGAAATATTTTTGAACTCTAAGTAGTTGATTATTAAGACATTGGTTACCTTTTTGCTATGAATCGGTTGGTTTCTTTTCTATGGATTTTGGCAGTTTCAACTCTTTTAGTTTGGATCACTAGGATTTACAATCTCCTTAATGACAATGAGATTTCAAGTGGGGAAAAAATTTGGAGCGTATTAGTTGCATGTATTTTTCTCCTAGCCGCTGCGGCAGTTATAAAAGTTTTGATCGGCAGTTGGAGAGATAGGAACATATTAAATTCTCGCCTAGTTCCCGCATTTTGTATTTGGACCGTAACTTTTTGGATAGTTCGATCTGTAGGAATACTAATCGCTGAGCATGATGCAGGGTTTAAAATTGTGCATGCTTGTATAGCAATCGTTTTTATTTTGCTTGCATTAGTAGTAAATCGACTTAAGACCATAGTTTCTAATATTTAGCATTTTTATTTAAAAAAAATGTACTCTTCGCTCAACCTAGGTAACCTTCGTCATTATGGGCCAGCCAATTAATGTAGTTTTTACACGATCCTCCAAGCCAGAGATTTACCGTTTCGAAGTCAATAGATGTTTGACGGGAATGGATCATGAAAGATTTCAAATTGACGATGAAATAATCGGAGATACGCCATCAGATGAGTTAGCAAGAAGATTATTTTCTATAGGAGGAGTTGTTGGTATTCATCTAAATTCCAACATGATTACTGTTAAGTCGGATGGTTCGGAGCTTTCAACAGAAGAATTGATAGAAACAATCTCAGATTTGCATCTTTTTTATGGCAATGGGTTTGAAGATGTAAGTGGTGATGAGAAAGTCGATTCAGATACTTAAAAGATGTCTGTAGAAAAATCAGATTTCACAATAGGCGTCGGACCTCACTCTGAACCTTGGCCAGAAGATGATCGGTTGGATCCAGAGCTGCTAGCTCAAGGCGACAAACGAAATGTTGTTGATCGGTACCGTTATTGGAGTGTTGAGGCTATAAGCAAAGATTTAGACAAGTATCGACATTCTTTTCATGTCGCTGTTGAAAACTGGGATCATGATTTAAATATTGGCACTGTTGTCAGAAATGCTAACGCTTTTCTAGCGGCAGGAGTTCACATTATCGGAAGGCGCCGTTGGAATAGGCGAGGTGCAATGGTTACTGATAGGTACCAGCACGTCACTTACCACCCAGAAATTGACGACATGCTTTCCTGGGCTGAATCTAATGAAATGCCACTGATAGGAATAGATAACCTTCCCGGATCGGTGCCTTTAGAGACAGTATCTTTACCGAAAGATTGTGTATTAGTATTTGGTCAAGAAGGTCCGGGGCTTTCAACAGTTGCACAAAATGCATGTTCTATAGTTTGTTCTATTTCTCAATATGGCTCCACTAGATCAATTAACGCAGGTGTTGCATCAGGTATTGCCATGCACTCATGGATCCGACAGCATGCGGAGATAAAAGAAACAGCCGTTAAGGAAATATAGTTCGTCATCATGGAGTCCACAGAGGTTACTCAAGAGGTTGAAGGTGAAATATTTTTAGACGAAGGAGACCATGACCGTTTCTCTCACTATGCGAGGAAGGCAGACATAGTAGAGTCAGCCGTCACCGGGAAACCAATAGTTGCTTTATGCGGAAAGGTTTGGGTACCAGATAGAAATCCAGACCGCTTCCCTCTTTGTCCTAAATGCAAGGAACTATTTGAACAAAAAAAAGCGAAGGAGAGCCGTTGATTTTCAAATTAAGTTTCCGTACAAGAATCGATCGATATTTGACAGATTGCTCTAGAGTCAGAGCATGAGTGTTTTAATTACAGGAAGTAATACTGGATTTGGAAAACTAGCTGCTCTTTCGTTGGCTAGAGAAGGCAAAAAAGTCATAGCTACCATGAGAGATCCTGGTAAAGGTGACGATATTCGCAGAGTTGCTAACGAGGAAGAACTTCCAATAGAGATTCGTCAATTGGATGTGTGCGACCCAGCGATGGTAAGAGATTGCTTGGCTGACGCCAACGAAATAGAAGCGATTGTGAATAATGCAGGATTCGAAATACAAGCAGCTGTTGAGCAACTCGAAGATGAATTGATGTTGAAACAGCTTGATACAAACCTTTTAGGACCACTGAGGCTTATAAGGACAGTGTTGCCAGTTTGGACTCAGCGAGGTAGTGGAGTAATAGTGAATGTCAGTAGTATCGCTGGTCGCTCTGCCCCTCCTTATAGTGGTTCTTATGCAGCTTCAAAACATGCTCTTGAGGCTTTGAGTGAGTCCTTGCATTTTGAAGTTTCACACTTGGGCATTCGAGTATGTGTAATAGAGCCTGGCCGATTCTCGACCGGATTTTTTGAAAATATTGTTAGGCCTGATACCTGGGAAGGGTCGGAACACCAAGAACGCGCTGCAGCCTTTCGTGAAGCCTTATTAAGACTTGACAACATTAGCGATATTGATTCCGGTGAAAGTACTGGATCTCCTGACCCCCAAGAAGTAGCTGATGCAATTGTCAGAGCGGTAAATGATCCAAAAATGCCGTTTAGGACACTTGTGGGTCAAGATGCTGAATTAATTGATGCCACCAAAACCTCAATGAGCTTCGAAGACTTTGAAACAACTATGAGAACCGCACTCGATTGGCATGATTGATTTGAAGGAAAAATTTACTGGCGGTCCTCGACGCGTTATTTCGTTTTTTTTCATTTCTTCTGTTTTGTTAATCGCTGCTTGCGGAAGTGAAAATGGCAACTCTGACATTGCTGCGTTAGAAGATAAGAATGAGGAGACCGACCATGACCATTCTGGGCATGATCATGGTGGGCATGATCACCACAGCGATGAAGATTTGATTGATTTGAGTTCTGTCACTGACCCTCCAAATGTTTCATTAATCGCAACCCCTGACAATCAAGGTGGAGTCAGGCTAGAGATTGAACTAGATAATTTTGAGTTGGTTCCCCTAGATGCTAAAGGTGAGAATCAACCGAGAGAAGGCCATTTACATGTTGAACTAGACGGCAAAATGGTGGCGATGCTTTCTGAAAAAAACCATTACTTAAGTGACCTATCGAACGGTCATCACGAGATAGCGGTTTCACTTTCAGCTACAGATCATCGAAGTTTTTCTCTTAATGGAGAACTCATTGAGGATACGGCAATAGTCATGATCTCTGGAGGCAGTAAAGCCGAGGTTCCTAATGTCTCATTTGAAGTAGAGATATTGGAAGGGAAAGTCAAAGATGGCTTATCGCGTTTTGAAGTTTCAAAAGGTGATTTGGTCGAGATAACTGTTTACAGCGATAAAAGTGATGAGGTGCATCTACATGTCTATGACAACATGGTAAATGTTGGTCCTGGTACTCCGGCAGTAATAAATGTGGAAGCGACCATTCCTGGAATTTTTGAAGCTGAATTACATTCAGCTGGGTTCAGAATATTTGAACTTCAGGTTTCGTGACTGAACTGCTCATATTAGCCCACGGTGTTGGAGGTCGTCTTGACTTGCCATTATCTGAATGGCAAGTAGCTTGGGCAGGGGCAGTAGCCTTAGTTTTTTCTTTTGCAGCGCTTGGATATTTCTGGCACAAACCTTTATTGAAGAAACTCTCGCTTGGTCGTCCTATCTTGAATGTTCCTAGTGGTTCAAATTTATTTAAATTACTTTTCCGCTATATTTCTTTGTTTCTGTTTTTGGTTGTTGTAATTGCCGGTTTTATCGGCCAAGACAACACTGTTGCCAACTTGGCGCCAGTGACAGTTTTCGTAGTTTTTTGGATAGGAATGGCATGCGCTTCTGTTCTTTTTGGACATATCTGGAGAGAAATAAGCCCATGGGAAACACTAGGTAAATTCGTAGACCAGTTCAGAAAAGAAGATAATGAACCTGCTCCAAGATGGTTAACTTCTGGATGGGTAGCTCTTGTTCCAATAAGTATTTTCCACTGGTTCGAGCTGGCTTATCATGATGGAGCCAGTCCAAGGATTCTCGGATGGTGGACTTTGATTTACACCATCGGTTTAATGGGAATCACATGGAAATGGGGTTGGGCGGAGGCAAGAAAAGCTGAAGGTTTCGGGATTCTTTTCGCTGCTTTCGCTGAACTTTCTCCATTTCGGGTAAAAGAAACTGAAGTGAACCATCCAAGAAAGGTTTTCATACGAGCCCCTTTTGTGGGCGTTTCAAATTATGAAACTTCGCCAGCACAGCTTGCAGTAGTACTAGCCGCTCTAGGGGGTACAGCTTTTGATGGTTTTTCAAGAACTCGTTTCTGGGGGGAGATCATCTTTGGACGCAGTAAATGGGAACTCACATTTTTTAACACGATAGGACTTGTATGGATAGTTGCATTAGTGGGAGTTGCATATCACCTTGCAGGCAAGTTAGGAAGCAGAACAACAGGAGACTCTATATTCTCGGAAAGATTTGGAGCTTCCTTAGTGCCAATACTCTTTGGTTATGATTTAGCCCATTATTTTTCGTTGCTTTTATTAGAGGGACAAGCATTTAAGGTTCTTATTTCAGATCCATTTGGTAAAGGTTGGGATATTTTTGGAACAGCGACTGATCCAATCAACTGGACGTTGGTTTCTTCTGGAGTGATCGGTTGGGTCCAAGTTCTTTCGATTGTCGGCGGGCATTTAGTCGGAGTTTTAGTTTCACATGATAGAGGAATTGAGAAATTTGAACTGAAAAAAGCGATGCGCAGTCAGTACCCGATGTTGGCAGTCATGGTTCTGTACACATTATTCGGTCTGGTTTTAATGACAGGGTAGTTATTTCGGATCCATTTAGAAATAGTTCCATTTGCACGCTAATGTGTTCAACAATCAGGAGGACTTGTGACCGAACGCGAAGAGATGGATTGGGATCTTTATGGAAAAGCAGTTAGAGAACTCGCTCAATCAATTGCAGATGACAACTACCAACCAGATATTATTCTGGCGATTGTTCGCGGGGGAATGCTCGTAGCAGGATCACTTGGTTATGCATTAGCAGTAAAAAATCTTTACGTAATGAATGTTGAATATTACACAGGAGTCGATGAACACTTAGACCTACCAGTAGTACTCCCGCCTTATGTTGATTGGGTTGATTTAGGCAAAGCAAAGGTACTCATAGTGGATGATGTAGCTGACACTGGAAACACTCTTGCTTTAGTGCATGGACACGCTCTAGAAAAGGTCGCCGAGGTTAAATCTGCAGTTCTCTATCAAAAACCCCATTCAATTGTTGATTGTGAATATGTTTGGAAACATACTGACAAATGGGTCAATTTTCCGTGGTCGACTGAACCACCAGTTGTTGACATAGGCCAAGCGGGCTACGGGGTTCTTGACGCTTGATAGGTTAAGCGTGGAATGGTGCCCGATTTTCAGACCAGTTAACCACTTCTTCTAATTGAGAACTTACAGCTAGAATTAAGTCTTCTCTTCCATAAGCGCCAACGAGTTGAATGCCGACAGGTAGACCATTGGAATTCCCAATTGGTAGGGATATTGCTGGTTGACCGGTTGTATTGAACGGCGAGGTAAATACAGAGTAAGGAACTGATTCTATTGATGCTCGTATGGGATCATCCTCAGTTGGGGCTAAAAGACCAATACGAGGAGGAGGTTGAGCAGTCGTGGGTGTCAAAAGCAGATCAAATCCGCTCGACCACCAATCCGCTAACTCTCTTCGAAGATTTGCCATTATGCCTTGAGCCTTGACAAAATTTATAGCCGACTGTTCTTTTCCTCGTTGAGCCAGAAACCACGTTCCAGGCTCAAGATCATCTTCTACTGGTTCACGGCCTAGGCGCTTAGCAAGATAAGTCAAATTTGCCGCAATGTTTACGGACCAGTTAGTTCCAAATGCCCAACCCAACTCGCTCACTCTTTCTGCATTATTTAGAGCTTCTGGAGATGTTTCTTCAACATGATGCCCTAAATCTGACAGAAGAGAAGCAGTGTTGTGTACAGCTTCGATACAATCTGGGTTTACCTCTACGCGCGGGTCAGAAACTTTTATTCCAATTTTTAGTGGTTTTAAATTTTGAAAATTGTCATTGAAATACGGTCGTCCAAATTCAGGAGCGAAAACCCCATCACCTGGAAAATTTATAGCAGTGGCATCAAGAATTGCTGAGGTGTCTCGAACCGTATGTGAAACAACATGTTGAATTGAAACTCCCCATTCTTCTTTGTCAGGTCCCATTGGAACCCTTCCTCTTGATGGTTTCAGACCGACTAGCCCACACATAGCAGCAGGAATTCTTATGGAACCTCCACCGTCACTTGCGTTAGCAGCAGG
>PABN01000019.1 GCA_002699555.1 Dehalococcoidia bacterium | reverse complement strand
GCCAATAGAGTTCGACTTTATGGCTGTTTCCTCATATGGACATTCCACTACGTCATCTGGAGTAGTAAGAATCGTTAAAGATCTCGATCTCGATTTAGCCGGCAGGCATGTTCTTTTAGTTGAAGACATAGTCGACAGTGGACTGACTCTCAATTTCTTACGAAAGAACCTTCTTGCAAGAAACCCTGCGAGTCTAGAGATTTGCGCACTTCTGGTACGGGAAGATTTTCAATTCGAAGAAGACACAATAAAATATGCAGGTTTTCAAGTACCGGCGGACTGGTTAGTCGGTTATGGACTGGATGTAGCGGAACGCTATAGAAATTTGCCTGATATTTGGGTAGCTAGTTCAGAGAGTTAATAATTTGCAGAAATTAAAATCGAACAACTTGCGTTCTATAGTTTTTACTCCAGTAACCTCCGATCTGATGCAGTTACTTTTTTTAATACTATTTCGAAATACATCTTCTATTAAGTCGAGGTTTATTTATGAGAGGTAAGTGGGCTCAAGGAATAGAACCTAGAAAATTTTATTGGGTCATCAAGGATTCTTTAGCTATTTGCGAAAGACCAGGAGGTTTTGGCGAAAGTCATAGAAGCGTTCGACGACAAGAAGAAGTCATTTGGATCAGGCAAAACAGCTTCGATGTTGTTGTATCGCTTCTAGCTAATGATGACAATATAAAGGCCTATGAAAGCCAAGGAGTTCGTTGGGTTCAGATGCCTTTCGGAGGAGCAGAGGAGGGTCTTACAAGATTGACAGCTTTGTTTACCCGTTTGAATTCTCTACTGGAAGACAATCCAAGAGTGTTGTTGCATCGAGAAGAGTTGGGCGACCAAATTTGTGGTTTAATTGCGGCTTATCTTTTATGGCGTGAATTAGTTCCTACAGGCCCACGTGCAATCGAAGTTGTTGAACAGCTTTTTGAAAAGCAAATAGGAAGTGATGGCCGTGAGATTGTTGAACTTATAGAGACTGAAAGTCAAAGCAATTCATAGTTTCTATGGAGACAGTTACCTCAGTTAAAGATTTTCAGAATTTTTTAAATGAAAGGCGAAGTCTGGGAGAGGAAATAGGTTTCGTGCCTACAATGGGCGCTCTTCACGACGGACATACTTCTTTGATTGACGCTTCGGTCAGACAGAAGAAAACTACTGTTGTATCAATTTTTGTAAATCCACTTCAATTTTCTGACACAGAAGACTTAGATGATTACCCTTTAAGTTTGGAAAAAGATGAAGAGACTTGTTTAAGGCATAAAGTCGAACTTCTTTTTTGCCCGACGCGAAGAGAGATTTATCCAAAAGAACTACCAGAACTTGAAGAGATTGGTGAAATCGGAAAAACCCTTGAAGGGGAGAGCAGGCCATCTCATTTTCAGGGCGTTGCAACAGTAGTCGCAAGACTTTTTGAAATCGTTGGTGTAAGTAGCGCATATTTCGGAGAAAAAGATTTTCAACAGTTGATGGTCGTAAATGAGCTTGTGAAACGACATCAATTTCCAGTTGAAATTGTTGCCTGCCCAACTATCCGTCAAATTGATGGACTAGCTCTTTCAAGTCGAAACGTTTATTTGACAGAAGAGCAACGTGCAGATGCCCCTGTTCTCTACCGTGCCTTGATGGAGGGAGCAGAGTCGGTTAGGTGTGGGGAGAAAAAATCTGAAAATTTAAAAAAATTAATAAGTGACATAGTGATAAACGAATCAAAAGGTGATTTAGATTACGTAGGAGTTGTTGATTCTGAAACTTTCACTCAACTTGATTCAGTGCTTGAATCTGGGAAGCAGATCCGAATATTAATTGCATGTAATTTTGGAGCTGCTCGTTTAATAGACAATATTGGTGTTGTTATTCCTTAAAGTTAAAAGTCGACTGCTAGAACCCTCTTAAGGGACTACCCTTAAAATAGGTAGGTCTTTCATTCATTAGAACTAATAGTTTTTAAAGTTAGAGTCAGCCGAGTGGTTTGTCTTACCTTTGTGTGAGACTAAATTTCTATAAAAAATCAATTTACGAAAGGAAAAGAATGCTCTTAACCATTGATGTAGGAAACACTCAGACGGTTATAGGGCTTTATGAAAGTTCTGCATCAGCTAGTGCGGCCGATGCAGGTCTTTTGGATTTTTGGCGAATTGCTACCGACGATGATCGAACTTCTGACGAACATGCCGTAATTATTAGAGATCTGGTTAGATCTTCTGGTTACAAAGACGAATTTGAGGGAATCGCAATTTGTTCAGGTGTTCCACGTGTATTAGCGAGCCTACGTGAGATGGTTGGTAGATATATGGAACTCGAACCAGTTGTTATTGAACCTGGAGTCCGAACCGGAATGCCAATACTTTATGACAACCCTCGTGAGGTTGGGGCAGATCGTATCGCAAATGCTGTTGCTGCTTTTGACTTATATGGTGGCCCATCCGTAGTTGTTGATTTTGGAACTGGAAATAATTTCGACGTCATTTCTTTAGAAGGAGAATTTCTTGGCGGTGCGATAGCCCCCGGTATTGAAATAAGCCTTGATGCTCTTTTTGAACGAGCTGCAGCTTTAAGAGCTATCGAGTTAACTGAACCTAGAAGTGTTATTGGTAAAAGCACAGTCGAGTCGCTCCAATCAGGAGCTATTTATGGTTTCGCTTCGCAAGTAGATGGGATGATAGATCGATTTAGAGAAGAATTAAATGATTGCACGGTGATTGCTACCGGAGGTTTGGCGCATCTGATTGCCCCAGTAGCCAAGTCAGTTGACCATGTTGAACCATTTCTCACTTTGCACGGTCTGAGACTTGTATACGATCTAAATAGGGGTGATGATGGATAGAGAGATTCCTTTTCGTTTCGAAGTCACAAATTCAGCTTCTCAACTCCTTTCTGAACATTCAGATTTGTCTGAAGGGGACAGTAGTGGAGTAACAGTTTCGGTGGCCGGAAGATTGATGTTACGCCGTGATCAAGGAAAAATAGTTTTTGGCGTTTTGCAAGATTCAACTGAGCGTATCCAGTTGTTCGCTTCTGAAAAAAATACTCCTGATTTTGAACTTTTTTCTAATCTGCACTTGGGTGATTGGCTGGGGGTAACAGGAGAAGTAATTAAAACAAAAAGAGGAGAGATTTCCGTTCGTGTTGATTCATGGGTTCGTTTAGCTGAAGCAAAGCGCTCTTTCCCTGATAAATGGCACGGTATATCTGATACTGATATTCGTTATAGGCAGAGGTATGTGGATCTTTGGGTTACAGAGCAGTCTCGTGAGACGTTTAGAACCAGAAGTCGTATTATTTCGTTAATTCGGAATTGGCTTGAGAATCGAGATTTCATGGAAGTGGAGACTCCGGTCTTTCACCCGATTCCAGGAGGAGCTGCAGCGCGTCCTTTTGAAACTCATCACAATGCTTTAGATGTTGATTTATTTTTACGAATTGCACCTGAGTTGTATCTAAAGAGACTAGTCGTTGGGGGATTCGAAAAAGTTTTTGAAATGGCTCGCGTGTTTAGAAATGAAGGTATTTCTACACGTCATAATCCAGAATTCACAATGCTTGAACTCTATGAAGCTTATGCAGACTATGAAGACATTATGAAGTTAGTAGAAGATTTGGTTTCGGAACTTGCTTTGGAAATTTGCGGTTCTACAGTAATTGAATATGACGGTCGTGAATTAGATCTTTCCACTCCCTGGGAAAGATCTACCATGTTGGATCTTTTAAATGAAAAAATCCAAACCAATATCAGTTTGCAAACTCCAATAGAAGAATTAAGACAGCTTTGCGAAGACCTGTCGGTTCCATTTAAGGATCATTACGGGCCTGGAAAGTTGATTCTTGAACTTTACGAGAAGACGACTGAACCAGAGCTGTGGGGTCCAATATTTGTTACTGACTACCCCCAAGAGGTATCACCCTTATCAAGAACTCATAGAGACAACCCAGACTTGGTTGAGCGATTCGAAGCCATTGTTGCTGGTCGAGAGTTATGTAATGCATTTTCTGAAGTTGTTGACCCCGATGATCAGAGGTCGCGTTTCGCTGCTCAGGAGAAGAGTAGGGATGCTGGAGATGAAGAGGCGATGGTTATTGATGAGGATTATTTGAGAGCTTTGGAATATGGGTTACCGCCAACAGGTGGACTTGGCATAGGAGTAGATCGCCTAGTTATGCTCCTCACCGACACTCAGGCGATTAGAGACGTCATTCTTTTCCCAACTTTAAGACCCGAGCAGGATTAATTATTTTTTAAAACGGTTGACCTGATTTGCGAGAATAACGCAAGTAGATTTCAGGATTTCTGCCGTTGGATTGTCTGGAAGGTCTTTTAAAGAATTTTGAGCTTCATATGTAAAATCTAGAGCGGTTTCTATCGTAGATTTTATAGATTCATCTGACCTAACAATCATTAAGGCTTCATCTCTTTTGTCACTGCTAATGGGATTACTTAATAGATTTTTTAAAGCTTCACCATTCGGACCTTTAAGGGTTCTGATAACTGGGAGAGTGTAAACACCTTCTAGCATGTCGTTACCTGAAGGTTTGCCGAGTTCTTTTTCACTTGCCATTACATCCAACAGGTCATCAACAATTTGAAATGCAATGCCATATAGATTTCCAAATGTTGTTACTGCCTTGACTACGTCTTCTGGGTACTTAGAGACAATCGCCCCAACTTTTGCTGAAGCTGAAAGAAGTGCACCGGTTTTACCTGAGATCGAAGACATGTATGCGTCTTCAGTTCTTGTGATGTCATATGCAGAATTAACTTCACGAATTTGACCTTCACAGAGTGCTGCAATAGTAGAGGCGAGTAAGCCTGCAACTTCAGCTCCAAGTCCAGCAGCAATTTCAGAGGCTCTTGCCAATAAGTAGTCGCCCCCAAGAATTGCTTCATGATTACCCCATTCCTCATTTACACTTTTCACGTTTCTGCGAGTTTTAGCACCATCCATTACATCATCGTGATAAAGAGAACCTTGATGAACTAATTCGACTGCTACACCACCAAGAATTACTTCTCGACTTGGAGGAATTGGCTTATCTTCAAGTATTTGAGAAGATGCAATAGCAAGACTTGGCCTGATTCGCTTGCCACCCGCATCAATAAGATGACGCGACAGTTTTGTAAGAAGAGGCTCATCAGCTTTAACAGCGATTCTTAATTCTTCTTCCACTCTTTCCAAGGCATTTTTAATACCCGGCAAGGTAAGGAGCGTGTAGGAGTCTTCGTCCACGTGCCGAGGATACGGCATTTTTACCCCATCTCGAAACTGTTAAAGAAAGGTTCTTGAAAATAGCTGTTTTCTTTATCGCTGGTACATTACAGAGATAGGTACAGTTAATAGTTAATATTTAATATTTAATATTTTGGGAGATTACCAGTTGTTTGAACGGTTTACAGATAGAGCTCGTCGTGTAGTTGTATTAGCGCAAGAAGAAGCGCGTCTGCTAAATCATAATTACATTGGCACTGAGCATATTTTACTTGGGCTTATCCATGAGGGAGAAGGAGTTGCCGCAAAGGCGCTCGAGTCCTTAGGGATTTCACTTGAAGGTGTACGTGGCCAAGTAGAGGAATTGATTGGGCAAGGTGGGAGTTCTCCGAGTGGTCATATACCTTTCACACCCCGCGCAAAGAAAGTTTTAGAACTTTCTTTGAGGGAAGCACTTCAATTAGGCCATAACTATATTGGCACCGAACATATACTTTTGGGCTTGATACGCGAAGGGGAAGGAGTGGCAGCTCAAGTATTAGTTAAGTTGGGTGCAGATTTATCTAGAGTTCGTCAGCAAGTGATCCAACTTCTTTCAGGTTATGCCGGATCAGGAGGTCCGATGGGGGCTGCCTCTGAGAAAGCTGGTGCTACTTCTGGAGGTAGAGGAACCGAATCGCAGTCAGGTTCTCTTGTCTTAGATCAATTTGGAAGAAATTTAACTCAAGCTGCAACGGAAAAAAAGTTAGATCCAGTAATTGGTCGAAAGCGTGAATTGGAACGCGTTATGCAAGTTCTTTCACGTCGCACAAAGAATAATCCAGTCCTCGTAGGAGAACCAGGTGTAGGTAAGACGGCCATTGTTGAAGGTCTTGCTCAAATGGTTGCAGGAGGAGATGTACCAGAGACAATTCAAGGAAAGCAAATTTACACTCTGGATCTAGGTGCCTTGGTAGCAGGAAGCCGTTATAGGGGTGATTTTGAAGAACGTCTCAAGAAAGTTTTAAAAGAAATAAAAACAAGAGGCGACATCGTCTTGTTTATTGATGAAATACATACTTTAGTTGGAGCCGGTGCTGCAGAAGGAGCAATAGACGCAGCTTCCATTCTAAAACCGATGCTGGCTCGAGGTGAACTACAGACAATCGGTGCAACCACCATGGAAGAATATAGAAAACATATAGAAAAAGATGCTGCGTTGGAAAGACGCTTTCAACCAATAACTGTTGATGAACCTGATGTTGCTCACACTATTGAAATACTTAAAGGTTTAAGAGAGAGGTATGAATCGCATCATCGAGTGACAATCACTGATCAAGCTCTTATAGCAGCAGCTAATCTAGCTGATCGTTATATTTCTGACCGCCATCTTCCAGATAAAGCAATTGATTTAATTGATGAAGCTGGTTCCCGTCTCCGTCTCAGACGTATGAACACTCCGGATGACTTAAGGGAACTTGAAATTGAATTAGCTGAAGTTGTTCAGCGTAAAAAAGCAGCTGTTGAATCTCAAGATTTTGAGGAAGCAGGAAACCTGCGCGACCGAGAAAAAGAACTAATCTCGAGCAAGTCTGAAAGAGAAGAAGAGATTAAATCATCAGGTGTCGACCTCTTTGACGAAGTGGATGAAGAGTGTATAGCGGAAGTTTTATCAGTATGGACAGGTATACCTGTTTATAAACTGACTGAGGAAGAAACTCAGAAACTTCTTCACATGGAAGACGATCTTCATAAGAGAGTTATAGGGCAGGAAGACGCTATACATGCAGTCAGCCAAGCGATTAGAAGAACTAGAGCCGGTTTGAAAGACCCGAAACGGCCATCAGGGTCGTTTGTTTTTCTCGGCCCTTCAGGAGTCGGTAAAACAGAATTAGCTAAAACGTTGGCAGAGTTCCTTTTTGGTGATGAACAGGCTCTGATATCTCTTGATATGTCTGAATATATGGAAAAGCATACTGTGAGCAGACTTTTGGGTTCACCTCCAGGATACGTAGGGTATGACGAAGGAGGTCAACTTACTGAAGCGGTAAGAAGGAAACCGTTCTCTGTAGTTCTTTTTGATGAAGTTGAAAAGGCGCACCCTGATGTTTTCAACACATTATTGCAGATACTTGAAGAAGGTAGACTTACAGATTCTCAGGGGCGGTCAGTCGATTTCCGGAACACTGTATTGATCATGACATCTAATCTAGGTACAGCAGACCTACGTAAAGCCAATTTAGGTTTCACTAAGGCCGATGAAGCTGTCAGTTATGAGAGGATGAAAGAAAAAGTCCAAGATGCTTTGAAACTTCATTTCCGACCAGAGTTTCTTAACCGAATTGACGAAACAATTGTTTTCCATGAGTTAACTATGGAAGAAGTAACAAGAATTGTTGATTTGATGATCAGCCGTTTATCTAATCAACTAGCTGGACAAGGAATGGGCTTGGAGTTGACTGACTCGGTTAAACATCATCTAGCTGAACATGGTTATGATCCAACATTGGGTGCTAGACCCTTAAGGCGAGCCATCCAAAGACTTATAGAAGATCCACTTTCAGAACGCTTACTACATAAAGAATTCAAAGCAGGTGAGATCATAATAGTGGACGTAGAAGATGTTCCAGAGGAAGATGCTGATGACTCTACATATGAAGGTAAGAGGGTAGTTTTCCGATCAACTGCAGGATTTGAACCGCCTACCATGGAGATGGTAACTGAGGGAGTTGAATAGAAATTTGTCTGCTATTTAACTCCGTCAAGGAGTTCTATTTAGCTAGTTTGCTAATGTTTAGAATTGGCAAATCTCCTGAAATTTAATATGAAAAAATTTTTACTTCTAGTTACCTTCCTATTTCTCATTACTGCGTGCAAAGTTGAAAGTTCAGTATCTGTAAATGTTGAAGATGATGGGACAGGGACTGTAGAGGTTTCTGTTGGGCTTGATAATGAGGCAAGTCGTCTAATAGGAGATATAGAGAAACAGCTTCGAACAGAAGATTTAGTTTCTTCTGGTTGGGAAGTTTCCTTGTCTGAAGGTCTAGAAGAAAAAACTAAAATAGTTGTTTTAGCGTCAAAAAATTTTATAAATGTAGATTCTTTAGTAAGTGTTTTAGAAGAGATTGCGGGACCTACAGTTTTTTCTGAGATTAGTCTCGTGAGTGAAAAGTCATTTGCTAAGAAACTATGGACAATTGATGGAAAGATCAATCTCTCAGATGGTCTTGCTTTATTTTCTGATCCTGCTTTAGACGAAGTATTGGGTGGGAAATTCTTTGGAAGAAGTTTAGAAGATCTTTCTTTTTTATCAGGCTGTGATGCCATTTGCGATCCTGCCGATTCCTTTTTAATGAATTTTTCAGTTTCATTACCTGGTGATGAAACTGATTTGAACAATGCTGTATGGACAGTCCCTTTAGGAGATCCGACCTCTACGCCTTTTTCAAGTTCTTCTACGGTTAATTACCCAAAACCAAAGGCTTGGCGAACAGTTGCATATGTTTTTTTTGCTGCTGCTTTATTGTTTCTACTTTTTAGAGGCTTTAGACATTTGACTTCGACTACTCGAAATGAAAGAGATTCAGAAAGTCCAAGGAAACGCAATAAAACTTCAGAGACCACTGAAGAGGTAGCGACAAAAGAAAATGAAGAAACTGACAAAAGTGTCAAACTCGTCGTAGTAGGCGGGAAGGGTGTTATTTGGGATGGAGGAGCTGACCCTGAAGGGTTACTGGTTCCTTTTGTAAGAGAAAATGGTGGGGTAGTTGATGCAGACGAAATCGCTGATCGCTATCGTTCGGCTAGTTTAGGTCAGTTAAGCCCCGAAGAGTTTTGGGAAAGTGTTGGACTTCAAGGTGACCCAGTTGATATTGATGCTCAGTATTTAAACCTTGTTCGACTTCGGTCTGACGCATTACCATTTTTGGAGCAAATGAAACGACGCGGAATTCCAGTCGCTTGTATCACTAATTCTGTTTTGTCTTGGTCTCAGCAGTTACGTGGACGGTTGGGCGTTGAAGATTACATTCAACACTGGGTTGTCAGCGGAGAATACGGTGTGAGAAAACCGAGTAATTCTATTTTTGAAGCTTTAAGACGTTTAACAGGTGTTTCTTTTTCAAACATGCTTCTTGTGGATTCTGAGATAGCAACTTTAGAGGCTGCTCGCGGTCTGGGAATGTCGACGGTTTTGATGCAAAGTCAGGTGCCGATTCCAAGTGGGTTTACACACCCAAGGATCGAAGGTTTCGTTGAGTTGTTTGGAAAATAAAACTAATTCTTTTTCCTTCTAATAGGATCAATAGATGCAAATAACACTCCCTTCAGGCACAAAGGCAGTGATCGAAAAATCTGTTTCAGATAGAGGTGGAACGGGTCTTGTAATTATTCCAGACGTAATGGGTCTCCGTCCTTTGTTCTTCGACATGGTTAAGCATTTAGCTTCTGAATGGGATATAAACGTTTGTTCTTTCGAGCTTTATCCAGAGTTAGAGCATTTAAATGTAGAAGAAAGACTTGAAGCAGCTTCCAGATTAGAGGATAGCCGAGTTGTAGGTGACGCAATAGAAGCTGCCGATACGCTCCAAAGCGATAAAGTCGCTATTTTGGGTTTTTGCATGGGGGGCATGTACACATTGAAAGCTGTTTCGTCCCAGAGGTTTTCTAAACATTGTTCTTTTTATGGAATGATTCGAGTGCCAGAAGCTTGGAAATCAGAAGGTCATTCAGAGCCTATTTCTTGTTTGCAGAAAGGTAACGCTAAATCTGTTTTAGCGATTGTAGGAAGTGAGGATACTTGGACCCCAAAAGAAGATGTGGATCTTTTATCATCAACAGGAGTTACGGTGGTTAGCTATGAAGGAGCTGATCACGGGTTTGTGCACGATTCGTCAAGACCAGCCCACCGCCCTTTAGATGCTGCAGATGCCTGGGTGAAGGCAAAAGACTGGGTACTAGGAGATATTTAACGTGAGCGAATCGTAAGCTGTTCACGGTCAGTAATTCTGTATGTGCGGTCAAATTGTTCAATCCAGCCGAGTTTGATAAAAGAGGCTATTGCTTTATTGACTCTTTCTCTCGATGCTCCAACCATTCCTGCCAGTTCTTCTTGAGTTACTGGTAAGGAAAATTCATCTTCGTTATCAGAAATTTCAAGAAGTCTTTTTGCTGTTCTTCCAGTTACATCTAGAAAAACAGAATCCGCTAAAACCTCATCCATATTTCTTAAACGAGTCACAAGCATTGTGACGACTTCCCATAGCTGGGAGGGGTCTTTTTCGTAAAGTTTTTTTATGGGTTCAAAAGGAACTTCGATCACACATGATTCTTCTAATGCGCGAGCTTCTGCTGATCTTCCTTTGTCATCAAACAAGCCCATTTCACCGAAAAGGTCGCCGTTTTCCATAAGAGCCACTACAGATTCTTTACCAATGAATGACTTATTTACTATGGCTATTCGACCCGATTCGACGAGAAAAAGAGAGTTTGGTTTATCATTTTCGCGAAATAATACGTCTCCACGTAGAAGGTCTCTTTTACTCGAGGCTTTTACAATTATTCCAAGTTCCTTTTCGGTTAATTTTCCAAAAAGCATTGATTCAACAAAAAGGGTGTGATCTATCATTTCACAGGTCATGCTAATACGTAGAAACTATTTAGACGAAGCAAGGAAATGTTTAAATTTTATTTCAGCTGTAAAGGGTCGGTATGAAAATTTGGACGATTGTGGTAGCTGCAGGTGAAGGATTTCGTTTTGGGGGCAGGAAGCAGTTAGCTGAACTTGCAGGAATACCAGTTTTGCTTCATTCCGTCATTACTGCTTCCGCTATATCTGATGGAATAGTTGTTGTGACTTCAGAGGAAGATATTGAATTCGTTGAAAGCTGTCTTAAAAACATCGATCAATTTTGTGAAGTGGCAAAGGGGGGAACTACTAGATCTGCTTCTGTTAGATGTGGCCTAGCAAAGGTGCCGCATGAATGTGAGACGGTAATAGTCCATGATGGCGTGAGGCCTCTTGCTTCTAAAAAGTTATTTGAGTCGGTTATTGAAAAAATTAAAGACGGGGCTGAAGCAGTAGTGCCTGTAGTTCCGATAACCGATTCATTGCGGTCTGTTAACGGTAAGCAGATAAATCGAGATGAAGTAGTTGCTGTCCAGACTCCGCAGGCATTTAATGCGACTTTATTACGTGAAGCTTATTTGAGCAACGAAGATGCTACTGATGACTCCTCTTTAGTCGAATTAGTGGGCGGAACAATTGATTTTGTCGATGGTGATCCAAGTAATTTAAAGATTACAGTTAGCTCAGATTTGTTAATTGCTGAACATTTTTTGATTGGCAAAAAATCCGTTTAGAAAGGATGGTTATGTCTACATTTAGAATAGGGCAAGGTTTCGACGTTCATCCTTTTTCCAGCGATGATGACCGCCCTTTGATTATTGGAGGAGAAACTCTTCCTGGACCAGGCTTAGATGGCCATAGTGATGCGGATCTGTTAGCTCATGCAATAGCTGATGCATTGTTAGGGGCTGCGGGTCTGGATGATATAGGCCAACGTTTTCCTGACACGGATCCTTCTTTTTCGAATGCGAATAGTATGGAGCTGCTAAAAAATGTCGTCGAATCATTGAATGAAGAAGGCTGGGAAATATGCAATGTTGATTGCAACGTAATCCTGGAATCTCCTAAATTATCTTCATATAAAAACAGTATTCAAGAACGGATGTCGAAAATTTTAAATGCTCCTGTCACAGTTAAAGGTAGGAGAGCGGAAGGCTTGGGTTTCATTGGAAAAGGGGAAGGCGCTGCTTGTCTAGTAGTTGCTCTTATATCTAAACATGAATAAAAAACGTAATTATAAAGGAAACCCAAGAGGCAACAAAGGCCAGAGGGGCACTACACCCATTCGACATCAGAAGTCTCAACAAAAGATTTTAGCAGGAGATCAAGTTGAAGGTCGTCAAGCTGTGAGGGAGTTGCTGATCGCAGGAACTCGTAAAACTCGTGAAGTTTTTTTGGCTGGAGATCTTGATGATGCTCCAATACTAGATGACATCATTGATCTAGCTGATGAAGCAAAAGTACCGATTAAAGAGATTCCTCGAGGCCGATTTGAGTCAATGGCAAAGACGGAATCCCCGCAAGGTGTTGTTGCTTTAGCGGCACCTTTACCAAATTATGAAATAGAAGAGTTGATTGATTCAAAAGTAAGTGCTTCAAAACCTTTCTTGCTTGTTGTGGATGGAGTTACTGATCCTGGGAATTTAGGAGCTATTTTACGTTCGGCTGAGTGCGCTGGGATTACAGGGGTGATTCTTCCACGACATCGTTCGGCCAGAGTAACTCCAGCTGTAACTAAGACAGCGGCAGGAGCAATTGAGCATCTTAGAATTGCTACAGCAAGTGGCATACCAGCAGCACTCGGACGTCTAAGAGAGTCTGGGATCTGGATAGTGGGATTAGATGCGGGAGGGTCGACACCTCTTTACGATCTGCAAATTGCAGATCAGCCAATTGCTTTGGTCCTGGGTTCCGAGGGACGTGGTTTATCTAGATTAACTAGGGAGCGTTGTGACGAATTGGTTCATATACCACTTAAAGGAGTTCTTGCTTCATTGAATGTGTCAACAGCAGCAGCGATTGCTGCTTTTGAAGTTTCACGACACCGGTAACTTGAGCCCGAGATCGGATTCGAACCGATGACCTGCCGCTTACAAGGCGGCTGCTCTGGCCAACTGAGCTACTCGGGCATTTATTTATCTAGAGCTAAGTTAGCAAACTATCAGGGGGTACTTGATTATGATCCTTTATCGGAGGATGATTTGGTATAGGTTTAGATTTAAGAGAGAAGAGAATGGTGATTACAAAAAGTCTTGCTCGACAGCAGAATGCAATCGATAGAAAAGGTAGATAATGAGTTTTCAATCGCCTTTAGGGGGAAAGGGAATCGCACCTAGTAACTCATCTGCAGCTCCCAGAGCGTTTCTGCTAATTTTTGTAGCGTTTGTTCTTGGTCTTGTAATCTTGTGGAAAGGTTTGGATGACGATCTTCAGAACACTGATTTAAGCTCATCCAGTGAGGCTGCAAAGGTTGTAGAGGAACAACCGGCTGATTTGCCACCTTTGGATATTGAGGAAATTTCAACAACTACAGTTGTGATGGTTGAAACAACAACTACAACAAGTCAGCCGCCACTACCAACTAGACCTCCAAGTGATGTGAAGGTTCTTGTGTTAAATGGTTCTGGTGTAGGAGGAGCTGCGGGAGCAGTTACAAATCTTCTGAAACCTCACGGATTCACAACTTTGTCACCAGCTAATGGAAACAAAGATGAAAAGTCGTGGGTTTATTACAGACCTGAATTTTCACCTGATGCAAAAGGTGTAACGGACATCCTTGGGATAATGCCCGACTTGCTTACCTCTTTCCCGACTAATGGACTTTCCGTTCCTGAAGGAAGTATGGAAAGAGTTGACACTGCAGACATAATCGTATTTCTGGGATCTGATAAAGAGATTTACGGTTCATAAAGGTGCGGGTTTTAGCCGCCCCAGATAAGTTTCGTGGTTCTTTAACTGCAGGAGAAGTTGCCAATGCAATCAATAAGGCAGTTAATAGAGCTGGCGGGGTTGCTATAAAAGCTCCACTGGCAGATGGAGGTGAAGGGACTCTGGAAGTTCTTGGAGGTCCTAATCGTATAACTACTGTCACTGGGCCTTTAGGGAAACCTGTAGAAGCAGAGTGGAGATTAGCTGATAAAACAGCAGTAATTGAAATGGCTAGAGCATCGGGTCTCACGCTAGCAGGAGGACCTGAAGCCAATGATCCCTTAGAAGCAACAACAAAAGGTACTGGAGAATTAATTCGTTGTGCTTTAGAACAAGGAGCGAAACGTATAATCGTTGGTCTTGGTGGTTCCGCTAGTACAGATGGTGGTTTGGAAGCTTTAAAGGCTATGGGTTCACTTGCTCGCTATAAAGGTATTGAACTTATAGCAGCGTGTGATGTCCGAACAGACTTTCTTTCTTCAGCTGATTCTTTTGCTGCTCAGAAAGGAGCTACTGCTACACAAATAAGGTTTCTCAACCGGCGTCTACAACGACTTGTTCAGGTTTATGAAGAAGAATACAAAGTTTTAGTTGAAGAGATACCGGGAGGTGGGGCAGCCGGAGGTCTTGCAGGCGGGCTACTTGTTGCTGGAGCCAAATTAGTTGATGGGTTTGATTACATTGCCCAAGAAATTGGTCTCGATGAAATGATTTTAGAATCAGACATAGTGATTACAGGCGAGGGTTATCTCGATAAGACATCTTTTGAAGGGAAAGTTGTTTCAGGTGTATGTCGTTACGCAGGTGCAGCTTCAGTTCCAGTTTTTGTAATTGCAGGTGAAATAAGTGCTGAAGCTGCTGAAAAAGTTGACTGTGTTTCCTTAGTAGAAACTTTTGGTGAAGAACGCTCTTTTGCAGAGACTGAACTATGCATTGAGAGATTAGTAACTGAACGAATAGAGTCATTATCTCAATAACAGTTTTATTCGAAAAAAGTTCAAAAACTTTGTTTTCTAGGTGTTTTGGCGTGAAAAAGGTTGGTTTTTTCTTCTTAGCATGATTGGATTAGCAGTCTAAGCAGAAGAGTGCCAGAGCACTTTTACACGAAATCTGCTTCAATTCTTTGATGAAAGGCTTGCTTAATGGCTAAGGATATTGTTTTTGATGAACAGGCTCGTAGAGGGCTTGAAAAAGGTATGAACCAGTTGGCAGACGCCGTGCGTGTCACCTTGGGACCGAAAGGTAGAAACGTTGTTTTAGATAAAAAATGGGGAGCCCCAACGATTACAAATGACGGTGTATCAATCGCAAAAGAAATTGATCTCGAAGACCCGTATGAAAGAATTGGAGCAGAATTAGTTAAAGAAGTAGCTAAGAAAACTGATGATGTGGCTGGTGACGGAACTACTACAGCGACAGTACTTGCTTGGGCTATGGTCGGTGAAGGTTTAAGAAATGTTGCTGCTGGAGCTAATCCTATGTCCCTCAAACGAGGAATTGAAGCAGCTGTTGAAGCAGCAGTTGAAGCTATTCTTTCCGAATCGGTTGACGTTTCAAGCGATAAAGAACAAATTGCCAATGTCGCTTCAATTTCAGCTGCTGATTCTGAAATAGGTGAAATGATTTCTGAAGCCATAGACAAAGTAGGAAAAGATGGAGTTATTACAGTCGAAGAGGGACAAACATTTGGCTTAGAGATGGATCTTGTAGAGGGAATGCGTTTTGATAAGGGTTACATTTCGCCTTACTTCGTTACTGACCCTGACAGGATGGAAGCAGTTTTAGAAGATCCTTATCTTCTGCTTGTAGGTTCAAAAATTTCTGCAGTTCGAGATCTGGTCCCTGCTCTAGAGAAAGTGATGCAAGCTGGTAGACCCTTGGTGATTATTGCCGAAGATATTGATGGTGAGGCGCTTGCTACTTTAGTAGTTAATAAGATCAGAGGAACTTTCACTTCAGTTGCTGTAAAAGCTCCTGGTTTTGGAGATAGAAGAAAAGCAATGCTCCAAGATATAGCAATACTCACGGGAGGACAGGTTATCTCCGAAGAGGTTGGCCTGAAGGTCGATTCAGTAACAATTGACATGTTAGGTTCTGCTAGAAAATTGGTAGTCACAAAAGATGAAACCACTCTTGTTGAAGGGGCTGGTGATCAAGATGCCATTGCTGGACGAATTGCTCAAATTAAAGCAGAGATAGACAACACAGATTCTGATTATGATCGTGAGAAATTGCAAGAAAGACTGGCAAAGCTTTCAGGTGGTGTAGCTGTCCTTAAAGTAGGCGCTGCTACAGAGGTAGAGCTAAAAGAAAAGAAGCATCGTATTGAGGATGCCGTTAGTACTACAAAAGCAGCAATTGAAGAGGGCGTTGTGGCTGGTGGAGGTGTGACTCTTCTAAGAGCGCAAACCGCAGTAGAAAAAGCTGCTTCAAAATTGGAGCGTGACGAGGCAACTGGAGCAAGCATAGTGGCTCGATCCTTGGCGGCACCTTTGAATCAGATTGCTGTTAATGCTGGTATGGAAGGTGGAGTAGTAGTTGAAAAAGTTAAGGATCAAACAGGTCCAAACGGTCTTAACGCAGCTACAGGTGAATATGAAGATCTTATAGCTGCCGGGATTATTGATGCTGCAAAAGTAACTCGTTCAGCTTTGCAAAATGCCGCGTCGATAGCTGCACTCTTTCTCACAACCGAAGCAGTAATTGCTGATGCTCCAGAAGAAAATGCTGGCGCTGGTATGCCAGACATGGATTTCTAAATTGATCTCAGACGAACGTTATGTGAGTCTTTCAACATGGACAAAAGAAGGAAATCGTAAAAGAACACCGGTTTGGATTGCTTTATTAGATGATGGTCGAGTTGGTTTCACAACTGGTAAAAAGAGTTGGAAAGTCAAGCGCATCCTTCGAAATCCGAGCGTTGATCTACAACCTTGCAATTCTAAAGGTGTGCTCAAAGCCGATTCTAAAGTCTGTGAAGGTGGAGCGAGAGTAGTCGATATAGGTGAAAAGGAATATACGTTAATCAATAATGCAATCCGTAAAAAATATGGAATCCAGTATTTGTTGATTAGTTTTTTTGGCCACTTTTCAAAAAAACATGGAGAGGGTTGTGCAATTATTATTTCTTTGGAGAAAGAGACGCTTTCTTAGTTTTTTGGATGAGCGTGTTGCCAGCCGAATCTACCCTTAATGCAAAGATGTCCTTCTGTGACGGAGTGATCTGATGGAGATGTAACCTTGACAATTTTTTCATCTTGAGTATGTAATTCTAAATTGCAACCAACTCCACAAAAACCGCAAATAGTCTCAGTGACTTTTTGATTATCAGGGTCCCAAGAATCATCTTCTCGCATGTCATGTTCAGTTTTAAAAACAAGAGCCCCCGTTGGGCAAACCCCTATGCAATTACCACAGTAAACACAAGCAGAATCAGGCAACTCGACATCAAATTCGGTTGAGATGTGTGCTTCAAAACCACGGCCTGCAGTAGCTATTGCGAAAGTGTGTTGAGCATCGTCACCGCATGCTTCAACACACTTATAACAGAGAATGCATCTTTCATAGTCTCGAACGTAAAGATCGTCTTGGATTTTTACAGGTTGTTTAGATGTTTTGATTTCGCTTGAATTTCCCATACGACCAGGGTTAGAGCCGTAATGGTCCATCCATTTAAGGATTTCATTGTCTGCTCTATCCATCTCAACTGATGAAGCCAACAATTCCAGAACCATCCGCCTGCTGGTATTTACTCTTTCAGAGTTGGTCGAAATCACCATCCCATCTTCGATTGGTCGAGAGCACGATGGAACCAGTGCTCTAGAGCCTTCCACTTCGACTACACAAACTCTGCATACATTAACCGGAGTTAAATTCTCTGCCCAGCAAAGCGTTGGGGTGTCTATATCGGCTTGCTTGCAGGCATCTAAGATCGTTGAGCCTTCAGGAGCTGAAATTTTTTTGTCATTGAGTGTAATGTCAACGAGGGTTTCAGAATATTTTTTTGTAGTTTCGCTCATTTTTGGGTTTCCAAAAGTCCTAGATTTAAAGCGGACCGAACCGCTGATGCTGCAGTATGGCCTAAACCACAAATCGAAGCATCAGACATTACAGCAGCTAAGTCATCGAATAATGATATGTCAGTCTCAACTGAATTCTTATCAGCAATTCTGATAAGTAATTCTTCTTGTCTGACTGTTCCAACTCTGCAAGGCACACATTGACCACATGATTCATCACGGAAAAATTCAGCTATACGTAGAACAGTTTTTGTTAATTCATCCGCATCACTAAAAGCCATTATTACCCCTGAACCCAAGGAAACCCCAGCATCACGAGTGTCTTCAAATGTTAGGGGCAGATCGATTGATTCTGGAGTTACAAAACTACCCGCTGCTCCACCAAGGAGTACTGTTTTGAGATTTCCTGGTCCCGAGAAACCACCTGCGGCATCCAATATTTCGCCCAGAGTCGCACCAAATTCAAATTCGTAGAGGCCAGGAAGGGCTACTCTTCCACTTAAACAGAAAAGTCTGGTTCCTGAAGATTGATCCGTTCCTTCAGAAGCGAAAGCTTCCCCGCCATCCAAAATTATTCGAGGTATATTCGCCAAAGTTTCAACATTGTTAACCACCGTTGGTTCATTAAAAAGACCATTAGTGGTAGGGAAGGGCGGTTTGTTACGTGGCTCACCCCTAAATCCTTCTATTGAGTTAAATAATGCCGTTTCCTCACCACAAATATAAGCACCTGCACCGCTTCTAATTTCAATTTCAAATTTTTTACCAGAACCTAAAATATCGTCTCCAAGTAATCCAAACTTTCTAGCTTTTCCAATTGCTTCACTCAAACGTTGTTTAGCGACTGGATATTCACCCCGCACATAGAACCATCCTTTTTCGGCGCCTATGGCAATACCAGCTATAGTCATTGATTCGATTAAAGCGAAAGGATCATTCTCCATTAAAACTCGATCTTTAAAAGTTCCTGGTTCTGATTCATCAGCATTGCAAACTAGATGATGCGTTTTGCCTTTTTCGTCAGCTACGGCTTTCCATTTGACCCCTGTTGGGAAAGCGGCTCCTCCTCTACCTCTTAAACCCGACTTTGAAACCTCTTCAATTATTTGGTTAGCTTCCATTTCAAGAGCTTTGGTTAGAGCTTTATAACCTCCATGAGATTTATAATCGTCAAGACTATTTGGATCAATGATTCCAACTCGAGCCAGTAGTCGCAAATGATCAGATCCTGCTTGCGGTAATTTAATCGAGTCGTTTTCCGAAGTTCCATTTAACGATTTATTGATTTTCTTTAGGTCAGTGTCAACTGCAACACTGTCATGCGATGCAATTTGTTGGATAAACACAGCTGGTCCTCGTTCGCATTGACCTAAACACGGACTTGGTTTAGTTTCGTATCCTTCTTTTTTTAGATCGTCAATAAGACCTTCAGCTCCTTTGAGGCTGCAGGCTATGTCGTCACATACATGGAGTATTTGATTTCCATTCGGTGGTTGAGAAGCGAAGAGATGGTAGAAAGTTGCCACACTATAAGCTTCAGCTGGTGGGACTTCCAGAACACGACAGACATAATCCAGACCACCTGGGCTGATCCAACCAGAAGTATTTTGTAGTGCATGAAGAGCCGGTAACAGAAGGTGTCGACGTTCTTGAGTGCGTTTATGGCCAGCATAAACAAGCCGTTCTGTTATCTCCAGAGTTACTGGTCCATACGACTCAATTGCCTCATCTACGGCTTTTTTCTCACTGTCAGTAGGTAGAGAAGTACCAAACTTTATGTCAGGCATCGATCATTTTCTCCACGCGGATTGCTGCAGCTTTGAACTCGGCAGTACCTGATTTCAGGTCATAAGCACTATTCGTCAATTGGTTTACATCAACCAACTCTGGGAAATGAAAAGTTGTAAAGGCGAGACCTAAAGGAAGGTCAGGATCAATTTCGACTGTCATTTCAATACTTCCCCGACGAGATGAGACTATGACTCTTTCACCTCTTGAGATACCGAGTTTTTCGGCATCCGCAGCAGAGACTTCTAAAGCTTCTCCAGTTCGAATTGGAGAGTTGTATTTCCCAGTTTGAACTCCTGTGTTATATGAATCCAAAGCTCTACCTGTGGTTAAGCGCAAAGGATAATTATCATCCAGCGATTCAACTGGAGGTCGATCGTCTACACAAGAGAATGGAGCGAGTCGTCCTTCAGCTGGTTGTTTCCAAAGGCGGTCATGAAGAAACTGACTTCCGGGATGGTTTTCGTCAGGGCAGGGCCATTGGATACCACCTTCGTTTTCAATTCTTTCCCAGGACATCCCAGCATGCATGGGTGAGACAGTTCGCAACTCTTCCCAAAGGTCCTCAGCTGTTGGTCGGCCCCAACTGTTATCACCTAAATGTCTAGCCAAGTCAGAGATTATTTCAATCTCCTGACGTGCATCACCCGGTGGTTTAATGGCTGCCCGAGTCCGTTGAACTCTACGTTCACTGTTAGTGACAGTTCCATCAGATTCCGCCCAACCAAGTGCAGCAGGCAGTACAACATCAGCCATTTCAGCAGTACGAGTCATAAATACGTCCTGAACCACAAGGATGTCAAGACCTTCTAATGCTTCGCGTGCATGGTTCACATCAGCCTCAGAATCTGCTGGATTTTCACCGATTACGTACAAGGCGCGCAGTTCTCCTCTTTCCATTGCGTTAAACATGTCGGTAAGATGCAAACCTGGTTCAGGTGGTATTTCAGAATCCCAGGCAGTTTCGAACTTCATTCTTATTTCCTCATCAGCCAAATCCTGAAAACCAGCGAGTTTATTAGGCAAAGCTCCCATATCACCGCCACCTTGAACATTGTTCTGACCCCTCAATGGGACCAAGCCGGAGCCCCAACGGCCTACGTGGCCAGTCAAAAGAGACAGATTACAAAGCGCGAGAACATTGTCAACTGCCGTGTGATGTTCGGTTATACCCAGAGTCCACATAATCTGAGCTTTTTCAGCATTCGCATAGCCATGAGCTAGATCGCGTATTGCTTCGACAGGCACCCCAGTTACTCCAGCAGTTCTTTCTAATGTCCATGATTCAACGTGAGTGGCAAAATCTTCAAAACCCGTAGTTGCATTTGCAATAAATTCTTTATTTTCAAGGCCAGCATGAATTATTTCGTTAGCTACGCCATTGGCGAGAGCAATATCACTGCCGACATTAATGCCTAACCACACATCAGCAAATTTTGCTGAGTCGGTTCTCCTGGGATCCACAGCCCACATCCGAGCACCGTTTGACAATCCCTTTAAAAGATGATGGAAGAATATCGGGTGAGCGGCCCGAGCATTTGAACCCCAAAGGACAATGGCATCTGTTTCTTCAATCTCCTTATAAGAGGAGGTCCCTCCTCCTGCTCCAAACACTGTCGCCAGACCGACGACACTAGGGGCGTGTCAAGTTCGATTACAACTGTCGATATTGTTCGAACCTATTACTTTTCTTGCGAATTTTTGTGCTGCGTAATTGACTTCATTGGTTGTTTTAGAGCAACTGAACATTCCAAAGGCGTTAGACCCATGTGAATCAACCACGGATTTAAAACCTTCAGCGGCTTTGTTCAGTGCTTCCTCCCAGGTGCATTCACGAAGCTTTCCATTTTCTTTAATTCTCGGCACAGTAAGACGTTCAGTCATGGTTTCCCCATCTAGATCAAATTAACCTAATGTTAGTATTACTCATTCGAAGAAGAATTGATTATTTTTTGTCTATTTCTCCGTTCAATCATTCGGATAGAAGACCAAAGTTCATCACGTTCTATGTAGCAGCCGTAAAGGTGCCTTTCGCCAGTAGAAGAATCAAATGAGTCTCTGGCGTGTAATACGCGGCGATTGTCAAAAATCAGACACTCACCTGGTTCCAGTCGGAAACGTAATTTAAAACGGTCATCCTGATTAAGTGTCTCGAACAATTGATATGCCTTATACATGGGTTCAATGAGATCGAAATCGACTTGTAGAGGAACACGTAAAAAGTTACCAACTCTAACTTCTTCGATTTTTCCATCTTTATTTAACTGAATCATGGGAGTTTTCCAACGGTAATCGGTAACGGTGCTGCGGTTACCAAAGTCCCACGGAACTGAAGTAAGCAATTTAAAGAATTCAGGTTCGAGTGAGCGGATTTCTTCAGCTACACGAAAACCATCAACCAAAATTGATTCTCCCCCTGCCACAGAATTTTTTAGACAATGAAGCAGTTGGAGTCCTGGTTGATATTCACGTGTAGGTAGATCTGTATGAGGAGGAAGCTCAATCGTTGTATAAGCAGCTGTATCTGGTCCAGTTTTTGCTTCTACGTCAAAGAAAAGACCAAAATTAGTTTCCCTAACTACACCTATTCGTTCTGTTACCTGAATTAGACCGTTTTTCGAAGGTTCGACATTATTTGTAATACAACATCCAGCTTCAACTAGTGAGCAAAGCCATTTTTTTTCTATTTCTGGATCAGAAATAATTTTGTTCCAATCGAAGCGATCTGGCTCTTTTTTAGTTTTTGCGTCCCATGTAATATAGTAAGGGAAAGTTTTTTTCAACGAATCTAAACAGTGAGCCCGAAGCCAACCGGGATGGAAATAACTTGTATGCGATTCTCCTGACCAGATTATTTTTAAGAAACCTGTCTCTGTTACAGATACAGATGAAATGAGCAGGTCGTTAGGGATGGATACCACACTGAAAATAGGTTCTCGTGTATCTGGATGAACGCAACAAGGGCAGTTGTCTCTTAACCAAAGAAAGTGAAATTTACTTAGATGACCGTCATCCCATCTAACTTCGACTTTTTTCCCATCGGTAGAAGAATCAACAATGTAATGTTCTATCGGATAGAAATCGAAATCTCCTGTTTCAATCACTTCCTTCATTATTTGTATCTTTCTCTGAAGTTTTAATATTTAAGTCATTAATTGTTTGGATAATCGCTGTAAGTCCCTTATCACGCTCAATTACCAAGTCAGCTACAGATCTGCCGGCTGCTTCTTCTGAGCAACCATCTACAACTGCATTTCTGAGATCTTCAGTTAATTCTGGAGCCTTTAATCTTGTCCAAGGAGATTCAAGCGAAGGCCCGAAATGGTCAAGCATATGAGCCATACCCCCCTCACCTCCGGCCAAATGGAATGTAAGCATCGGTCCCATTAAAGCCCATCTCAGACCGGGTCCGGCAGTAATGGATAGATCCAATTGTTCTACGGTTGCCTCTCCGTTAGCTACCATATGTAAGGCTTCACGCCACATTGCTTCTTGAAGTCGATCAGCTATAAAACCGTCAATTTCTTTCTCAAGGCGTAGCACCGTTTTTCCAGAATTCGAATAAATATTTTCAGCCCTGTCCATAGCAGATACTGAGGTTTGAGGTCCTGCCACAAGCTCTACAAGTGGAAGTAGATAAACAGGGTTAAATGGATGCCCTACCACTACACGTTCCGGTGCTACTGAACACTCTGAGGCCAGGTCGCTAACTAAATAACCCGAGGTTGACGATGCTATTACACAATCAGAGGTACAAGCTTTATCAATTGTCGAAAGGAGTTCTTGTTTCAATTCAAGTCGTTCAGGAGAACTTTCTTGAACTAATGAACAGTTTTCAACAGCTTCTTCGATTGTTTTATGGAAAATCACGAGATCTGGAGAAGCTCCGTTCGCTAGACCCAGTTTTTCCATTGATGGCCAAGCCTGTTCAATCGTTCTTTTAAAAAGATCTTCTGATTTTGAATCAGGATCCCAGGCATGCACCTCGATACCTTGGCCAGAAAAATGTGAAGCCCAACCGCAACCTATTACACCCATGCCTATACAGGCGATTGATTCATTCATAAGAAAATTGTGAAAATGCTAAGCGTTATCATTTTAGATTCAGTGTTTCTCGAACTTCATCTGGTGATTGGATTGAAGCTCCCATTAGTTCGATAATTTTCACAGCTTTTTCCACCAGATCTGCATTTGTAGCTAGTACACCTTTTTCTAGGTACAAATTGTCTTCAAGTCCGACCCTTACGTGACCTCCAAGCATTACTGATTGTGCGACCATTGGCATTTGCATAGCCCCTAAACCAAAAGAGGTAAATTCTGCGCCTTCTGGCAGTCGGTTGATCATTGCATTAAGTATTCCAATATCCATAGGTGTTCCGTATGGGATGGAGAGACACAATTGGATCCAGAAAGGAGGGTCAAGCAGACCCTCATTGATCATTGTTTCAGCAAACCAAAGATTTCCGGTGTCAAAAATTTCCAGTTCAGGACGTACACCTAGATTTCTAACTTTTTGAGTCATCTCTCTGAGCATTTCTGGAGTCGAGATGTAAACCTCATTAGTGTCACCAAAGTTCAGTGAGCCGCAATCTAGTGAACAAATCTCAGGTCGTATTCTTTCTACATGCTGTAATCTTTCTTGCGCCCCTACAAGATCTGTCCCTTCTCCAAAATCCATTGGGTCGCTGTCAGGACCGATGACCAAATCGCCTCCCATGCCGGCAGTTAAGTTAATTATCACCTCACTGTCTTTTTCCCTTATTCTGTTAACGACCTCTTCGTAGTAATCTGGATTTCTTGATCCTTTTCCAGTTTCTGGGTCTCTAACATGACAATGAACGATTGCGGCACCTGCTTTCGCAGCTTCGAGTGCAGAAACTGCGATTTGCTCAGGAGTTATCGGGACGTTTCCACTCTTGTCGGTTGTATCACCTGCACCAGTTATTGCACATGTGATAATTACATTTCTATTCATTTTCCCCCCTCTGCTTTAAGATTCTCAGGTTAAAAACGGAATATGAGTAATTTGCTAGAGAATAGCTTCGAAACGTGGCCTTTTGTTTGTCAAAGACATAGAAAAAGTAATTTTATGAATGATTTGACAATAGTGTTTATTTAAACATTGCTGTGTATTTGGAGGAAAATTGTGACCGCTCGTGGTAGAACAGTCAAAGTTTTTACCGAAAAAATAGAATCTGGGAAAAGTCAGCGAGTTCCAGATGAAGTGATTGTTGAAGAGCCAATCTCTATACGACTTAACGGAGAACTCATAGGTACTACTATGAGGACTCCAGGAAATGATTTTGAACTCGCAGCAGGATTTTGCCTAACTGAAGGACTGCTTCATGATGTGAAGATTAAATCGATCAGATATTGCGGACAATCAAGTGCATTAGAAGCGGAATTCAATGATGTAACTGTAGATGTAGATGGTTCTGTTTCGAAGCCAGTATCGAGACTTGGACCTGCTTCGTCTTCATGTGGAATTTGTGGAGTAGAAGCTATTGAAAATCTCTTGAAGTCTTTAGAGCCTTTAGCCTCAGAAGCTTTTGACATAAATATTCTTACTTCTGTCGCTTACAACATTCAAAAAGAACAAGATCTTTTTGGAGCAACTGGCTCTGTTCATGCTGCAATGGCTTTTGATCGATCAGGTAAGAGCATTGTTGTTCGCGAAGATATAGGTCGACACAATGCCGTTGACAAGATCGTAGGACATCTATATTTGGAGGATTCTCTACCGGCAAACGAGATGGGTCTTTGGGTTAGTGGCAGAGCATCTTTTGAGATGGTTCAGAAAGCATGGGCAGCAGGTTTTGCTTGTTTGATTGCTGTCAGTGGACCTTCAGCGCTTGCGGTGGATACTGCTAAGGCAGCAGGATTGCAACTAGGCGGTTTTGCTCGTGGGGACCGGATCAATCTTTATTCTTAGAGTTAGATCAAGCTAGTTTCCGTAGACTCTAAGAATGGATTTAGCATTGAAACCATCAGAAGGGCTAGGAGTTCTCCATCTTTTCTGTAAGTATCAAAGTTCGGTAGATGCAGAGAAACTCAAAAAAACGGTTTCAGAAACTCTTGACAAAGGTTTACAAGTTGTTGTTGTCGTGATGCTAGGGCACAAGGCAGATTTGGCATTGATGGTCTTAGGGGAAGATCTTTGGGATCTACGTGATTTTCAAAGTTCAGTAGATTCTGCTGGCCTAGAAATCGTAGATAGCTATTTTTCATTAACTGAAATCTCTGAATATGCCGCAGGCGTTCCAGAGGAAATGAAGCAAGCCCGTCTTTATCCGAAGCTTCCCCCTGAGAATAAAACAGCTTGGTGCTTTTACCCAATGTCTAAGCGCCGTGATCCGGAGGCTAACTGGTACACACTTCCTTACGAACAGCGATCAGCCCAAATGCACGAGCATGGACGTTCAGGTAGAAATTTCGCTGGTCGTGTTTTGCAGGTAGTTACAGGATCTACTGGTGTTGATGATTACGAGTGGGGAGTGACATTATTCGCAGAGAATCCTGACGACCTCAAAGAGGTCGTCTACACGATGCGATTCGATGAAGCATCAGCTGTTTATGCAGATTTTGGCCCCTTTTATACAGGGATGGTTTCTGACATTCACGATGCTTTGGAACGTTTGGCTAATGGGTGAAGACCACGCTATTGAATCCGATTCTGACGAAATAACATCTAATCTGGTCTCAGTTGTAGCGTTTGTTCCTGATTTAATGGATCAGTCAAAATTACGTTTGGCGATGCCAGACATCTGTTTCGTTAAAGAAGTTTCTGAACTTATTGATGTAGAAGTTGATCTTGTAGTAATTGACTTGTCCAAATCAGAAGTGTTGGAGATTTTACCTCTAATCGATTCTAAAATTTTAGGCTTTGCTTCTCATGTCGATAAAGAAATTATTTCTTTAGCTGAAGAAGCCGGTTGCGAAAAAGTGTTACCAAGGTCGAAGTTTTTCCACGATTTCGACGCTCTTGTTAACGGCGTATTAAAACTGAACTAACAGCGTATTAAAACACGTTTTCCTGCGATTTGGCAGAGAAGTTCGAAGTATTCTTTTTTTAGTCTTGTTTGTGTTTTTGTTTAAAGGAGGTCACAAATGGATTCTGGAGATTATGCATGGATGCTTATATCAACCGCCTTAGTGGTTTTCATGATTCCTGGTTTAGCACTTTTCTATGGAGGTATGACAAGAAGCAAAAACGTTCTGAACATGTTCATGATGAATATGTATTGTGTGGGCATAGTCCCCATTATCTGGGTGTTGCTTGGTTACTCAATAGGAAATAGTCCCGATGGAAACGGATTCTTTGGAGGGGAATGGATAGGGAATTTTGATTACGTTGGTTTAAAGGGACTCAATGGCGACTCAGAAAGTCTCATTTTTGTTGCTTTTCTTATGACTTTCGCTGCAATAACACCAGCCTTGATATCAGGAGCAGTAGCTGATCGTTTGAAATTCTCAGCTTGGGTAGTTTTCGTACCGATCTGGTTATTGATTGTTTACTGTCCAGCAACTTACTGGGTTTACAGCGGTTGGCATGATGGAAACGGAGCACTTGATTTCGCTGGCGGTACCGCTATTCATTTAAATTCTGGAGTGGCTGCTTTAGCTTTTGTCTTGGTTTTAGGAAAGAGAAGAGGTTGGCCTAAAGAAGCATCTCCTCCTCACAATATGCCAATGGTTTTAATTGGAACAGCAATTCTTTGGTTTGGATGGTTTGGATTCAATGCAGGTTCTGCAGGAGCTGCAAATGGTCAAGCTGTTCAAGCTCTTGTAAATACTTTTGTTGCAGCATCAGCAGGATTGATCGGCTGGCTTATAGCAGAAAAATTGAAAGGCGGACATGCTACTTCTTTGGGCATGGCATCAGGAATCGTTGCCGGGCTTGTGGCTATTACACCTGCTGCTGGATTCGTAGGGGGATTGGCGAGCATAGTATTTGGTCTTGTTGCCGGAGCAGTCTGTTATTTCGCAATCTCACTGAAAAATCGCTTTGGCTATGACGATAGTTTGGATGTAGTCGGTATCCATGGTGTAGGGGGACTAACTGGAGGACTCTTGCTAGGGCTTTTCGCTGATTCGAGTGTAATTCCGGGAGGGGATTTTGATGACGGACTATTCTTTGGTGGGGGTATGGAACTACTGCTTGATCAGATAGTGGCGATGTTGTCAGTAATCGGTTTGTCTTTTGTTGCAACTTTGGTAATAGTAAAAATCATTGATGCCACAATTGGGCTTAGAGTTGAAAGTGAGATTGAGCAAATTGGTTTGGATCGAGCTTTACATGCAGAATCGGCTTATAACGATTAGAACTTTCAATAAATGAAAGGTCTCTCTATTGATGACCTGCTTTCGGAAGATTCCATTACGGGATCAATTTTTTGCGCAGATCTAACAAAACGGGTTGATCAATTTATAGAAGAGATTTTTGACGAGGCAGGTTCCCCATCTGAGATAGCTGTTTGCGCGATAGGAGGTTATGGAAGAAAGGAACTATGTCCCGGAAGTGATATTGATGTTTTATTAATACATCATCAATCAGTTGACATTCTGCCTATCGCTGAAAAAATCTGGTACCCATTGTGGGATGCAGGCTTAAAACTTGGACATCAAGTAGGTACACAAGAAGAGATTCTTAATCTTGCAGAATCAAGCCTTGAAACAGCTACGAGTTTACTATCATCACGAGCTATCGCTGGCGACAAAGAGATTGTTGATGTGTTAGCTGAAAAAGCTCAAGATCAATGGATTGAAAGATTCCATAAATATTTGAAAGAGCTTGGATCAACAGTCGAAGACCGTTACAAGCAATACGGGGAAGTCGCTTTTCTTTTAGAACCTGAACTAAAGCAAGGAAGAGGAGGATTAAGAGACGCGCATATTTTGCAATGGATGGAGATTGCAGAACCAATTTTGATTACCTCTGAATCAACAGTTCTTCTCGATGCGGTGGAAACACTCTTATCAGTGCGTGTGGAATTACACAGGGTAACTGGAAAACGCTCAGATCGACTTTTGCTAGAACTTCAGGACGATGTAGCTGAACAACTGAAATATAAAAATGCTGACGAATTGATGGGTGCTGTTGCAAATGCAGCAAGAGTAATCACATGGACAGGAGACGGTGCGGCAAGACGTATTGAAAGGATTAGACAATCAAGACCTATCAGGAAATCTTTAAACAGGTTACGCAACACAGAGATTGATCCAGATCTTGATTTAGATACCGGTCGGTTAGGACTGACACAAAAAGCTGATATGACGGATCCATTTTTGCCTTTACGAGCGGCTGTTGCTGCAACAAAATGTGGCGCCTATTTAGAGAGAGCCTCTTTGGAAAAGCTGGCAGAAAGTAAAACAGAAATGCCGCAGACTTGGCCCGAAGAAGCAAGAAAGTTATTAATTGAACTTTTAATGTCTGGTCCCGATGCAGTTCCAATAATTGAAGATTTAGATCAATACGGATTATTCGCACACCTTATTCCAGAGTGGGAATCTTGCCGTTCAAAACCCCAAAGAAACGCTTATCACCGATTTACAGTTGATCGTCACCTATTAGAAACAGTTTCAGTGGCTGCAGGATTCACAGCAACTGTAGCTAGACCAGATCTACTGGTTCTAGGAGCTTTGCTGCATGACATTGGTAAAGGTTACCCAGGCGACCATACGGAAATAGGAATGCAATTAGTCGAAATTATTGCCAAAAGAATGGGTTATGAAAAAAGTGATATTGAATTACTGGTTGGCATGGTTGAACATCATCTTCTTCTACCAGATGTAGCTACAAGGCGTGACCTTGATGACGATGGGACAATTAAATCTGTTGCAAGTTCAGTAAAAACGATTTCTCTACTTTCTCTTTTAGATGCACTTACTGAAGCTGATTCAATTGCAACAGGCTCCTCTGCTTGGAGTACTTGGAAAGCTGGTCTTGTCAGGGAATTAGTAGCGCGTGTACAGCATGTCTTATCTGGTGGTGACATTGATGATGTTGTTGAAGCTGGTTTCCCTAGTCAAAAACAACTTGACGTAATGCTTACTGGAGAGGAAGTTTTCTCGGGTGACCAATTTGAATTAACTGTAATAACCAATGATAGGCCTGGTGTATTTTCAAAAATTGCAGGTGTTCTGGCACTCAATGGACATGACGTGATAGGTGCAGATGCATTTTCAGAAGATGGGAGAGCTCTATCGGTTTTCTCAGTTGCAGAAAAATCTTATGAAATCCCAAAATGGGAAGAGATTTATCAACAAGTGCGACTTGCATTAGATGGCCGGCTGGCCCTAGCAGCTCGGCTTGGTGAACGCTCACGTATTTATACTTCGGTTTCTACTAGCGCGAAACCCTTCGAACCGAAAGTTGAAGTAGATAATTTGACGTCTGACTTTGCAACAGTCTTAGAGGTAAGTTGTCCTGATGGTGTGGGGGTTCTTTATCGTATTACGAGAGCTTTCGCTGAACTTGATCTGAATATTGTTAGGGCTAGAGTGCAAACTATTGGTTCAGATGTTGTTGACGCATTTTATGT